>CAYPDM010000007.1:0-38950 GCA_964409485.1 uncultured Dehalococcoidaceae bacterium
CCGATTTCTCGATATCGCCGGCAAAGACCATTCCGGCCAGTTTGCCTTTTTTAATGATTATTTTCTTGTAAATTCCATCATACCTGTTGACGAGGGTTTCGTAGCTGTCGTCGGGCGGTGTCACCAGGCCGGCCGAGGCGATGTATACGCCGAAATATTTCAGGGCGTTCATGGCGGTCCCGCCCTGGTACTTGGTCTTTTCCCCCGCCATATTAAGGCCGGCGACCCTGCCGCCTTCGTACGCGTTCGGCCAGACGGGGGTAAGGCGGTTTTCCCCGTAAACGAAATCATGGGCCTCGGCGACATCGCCGCAGGCGTAAATATCGGGGGCGGACGTCGCCATGCAGCGGTCGACGATTATGCCGCGGTTTATCTTGATGCCGCTTTCGGCAACCGCATCCAGGCGGGGACGCACGCCGATAGCGATGATAGCCATCCGGCAGGGAAGGACGCGCCCGTCGTCGAGAGAAACGCCGCTGACCTCACCGGGCAGGTGGCTGTTGATTTTAACGGCGGTATGTCCGGTGATAACATCGGTGTTGGCCCGGGCCAGAGCCTGCGCCTCGAAGTCGGCGGCTTCTTCGTCGAGGATTGTATTGAGTACCCAGTCCTTCATCTCGACGATGGTAACATCCACGTTTCGTTTTACCAGGGCTTCCGTAACGCTGACGCCTATCAGGCCGCCGCCGATGACCACTGCTTTTACCCTGTCATGCTGACGGTTCAGAAAGTCGTCGATGGCTTTGGCGTCGTCAAGCCTGTTGAAGGTAAAAACGCCTTTCAACCGGTTGCCTTCCATCTCCGGGAAAATGGGCGTGCCGCCGGTGGCAATTACCAGTTTCTGCCAGGTTAGCGTTGCCCCGCTTTCCAGTTTGGCCGCATGTTTATCCGGGTCTACCTGAATCACCCTGTCGCCGAGGATGGCTTTAATCTTGTTATTCTCATAGAAATCGGGATGGCGGTAAGCTATTTTATCGATAGGGCAGGGACGGGCCAGGTAGTCGGAGATAAGCGGCCTCGAATAAGCCGGGTAGGGCTCATCGGAAACGATGGTGATGGCCCCGGTCTTATCTACCTCGCGGATAGCCTCGGCGGCGCCGATACCGCCCGCCGAGTTCCCGATAATTAAATATTTTATTTTCTTCGTTGCCGCCATTACGTTATCACCTGATTAAGTTAAAGCTTCTTCGACTTCCGCATATGAGAGCGCCTCATTGGGGCAGTTGGTGACGCATACCGGTATTTCCTCGTCCTGGCAGAGGTCGCACTTGACCATCTTTTTCTGCGATGGGTCCAGCTTGGGTATGCCCAGCGGGCAGGCCAGCGAGCAAGTGCCGCAGCCGATACAGCGGTCTTCGTCCACATTAACCAGAGAGGTGGCCGGGTCGCGGGATAGAGCGCCGGTGAGGCATGCCCGGATACAGGGCGCGTCATCGCAGTGCTGACAGCGTACCGAAAGGGAAACTATCCCGCTTTCATCCATCCGGATTCTCGATAGGGGCCGGGGAGTTTCTTTTTTATAGGCCTTGACCAGGTCTTTCGACTTCGAATGTTTTAACCGGCAATAGACCTCGCAGAGGCCGCAGCCGATACAGACCTGTTCGTTTATATATACTTTTTTCATAATGTATCCCGTTTATATTTAAATGCGGCAAACGGTTGCCGTATGCCGCTTATTATATGCTATCACATTCAACATGTTTTATCAATGCCTTTTTACCCGGCTATCAGTTCTCATAATGTGTGGAATAGCTATGAATTATTATAAAACCTCTAAAGATTAATAGCAAACTGGCATATCCATCGGATTTCTGATATTTATCACCGGTGGTGATAATGAACGTGAAATTACGACCTGATATCAAACTTCTATTTACGATTGTTACGGAATGTTTAGACGCTTCTCGGCTGCGTTTATGATTTGTTTATTACGCGGGCATTACTATTGATGCGTAGGAAAGGTGTGTTATGAAGAGAATATTAGTGAAGCGGGTAAGGACCGCCAGACCAATAGCCAAGGCTGACCCCAGGCTGCAAAGCGGGACCAGAATTATTGATAACCCCACTATCAGGAAATTCAATCCAACCATGTTGGACCTTGGCGATATCAGTACTCCCTGTCAGGAAAAAGAAGCGATAGCCGCCGTATTTGACCTCACCGGCTTTACGGCTTTCTGCAACCAGGTGGACTCTTATCTGGCCATTCCCAGGTTTCTCAACGATTTCCTGGAGTGGTTTTTTAAAAGGGTCAGAGAAGGTCTGACCGAAGCAAATTACGGCAACCGCAATATGCTTGCGGCAGAACTCCCCTTCATGGTGAAGTTTTTAGGTGATGGCCTCTTGCTGCTCTGGAATGCCCGCCGGATGACAGAAGGTCAAATCTGCAGGATAACAGCTACTCTTTATCAGATTTGCCGTGCCTACAGGCAGGAATTTTATCCCCAGATGAGCATGACCGTGAACAAGCCGCCCAGGATTCTCCGGTGCGGTGTAGCCCGTGGCAAGATCTTCAGCGTGGGCAACGGGCATGATTATGTCGGTCATTGCATTAATAATGCTTCCAGGTTATCAAAAGTAGGCTCTTTATCCTTTTGCTTTCCTCACCGCGGTTTTCAGGTCCGCGAACATATGCCTGTTGAATACCTCCGCCTCTTCGTGCCCAAGTATGTTTATGTTCGCGGCGTGGGTGAAAACGAGCTGGTCTGGGTGGTAAAAGAAGAATTTGAAAGGTTGTCGGAAAAAAGCAAGGGGCTGTTTCGTAATCTGGAACCTGTAATGGCGTCAGCTTAGTTCTGATAGCTGGTTCAGAAACGAGGAAACGATAAATGGTATCTAGCCTGGGAAAAACAACGTTATCCGGTCGCGTGGAGCAGGAAAATAAAGCGAGGCTGGAACTCATCTATGAGGTAAGTAAGAAGGTCGGGTCGGTTCCGCGCATGAAGCAAATGCTGGAACAGGTTATAGAAATGACCCAGAAGACCCTTAATGCCTCCGCAGCCTCTATTCTTTTATTCAGAGACAACGACCAGGAATTGTACTTCGAAGTTGTATCGGGACCGGTAGGTAAAAATCTACGGAAGGTGAAACTAAACACCCAGTATGGCATCGCTGGACAGGTCGCCCGCACCGGCAAACCGTTAATTGTCAATGACGTCAGCCGGAGCGAGAATTTTCATAAAATGATTGATGATACCACCGGCTTCACCACGAAGTCGCTTGTCTGCGCACCGCTGGCGGTGCATCGTAAAATCCTGGGTGTGATTGAGGTGCTTAACAAGCTGGATGGGAGCGAATTCGAAGAACAAGACCTTGAAGCCGTTATATCGGTCGCCAATACAGCCGCCATGGCGATTGAAAATACCAGGCTGCACCAGACGGTGCTGGAGGCCTATAAAAGTACTATCAAAACCCTGGCGGCCTCTATAGATGCTAAAGACCCCTATACCCGGGGGCATTCCCAGCGGGTGATGGAATACACATTACTGGCGGGCTCTTACCTTTCTTTCTCCGCCGAGGAGCTGGAAACCCTGGAATACGCGGCGATTCTCCATGACATCGGTAAAATTTCCATTGACTCTACAATACTTAATAAACCCGGCTCTCTCAACAAATCGGAGTGGAATATAATACGTGAGCACCCGGTTATCGGCGCCAACCTATTGAAAGGGATACCTTTCCTGGAAAAGGCGAGTGAGTTGGTGCTCTGTCACCATGAAAAATTTAATGGGGAAGGCTATCCCAACGGAATCAGCGGCGAGGCAATACCGCTGGGGGCCCGCTTGATAGCCGTCGCCGATGCTTTTGATACCATGACCACCGACCGTTCGTATCGCGCGGCTATGACCGTCGAGAGTGCCATTAAGGAACTGAATGATTGTGCGGGCAGGCAGTTCTGCCCCGTGTCTGTAAAAGCTTTTATAACCGGGCTCCATCTGAATACCGCCTGATAATCGCCCTGTTATAGAGTATTGAGGGTCATAACTTTATAGCCGCATTAACCCGTGCGAGAATTAATCGTCTTGCCGCAGCCCGCTAAGATGTGAGTCTTACAATCTGAAAGAATGTGCCGGATATTAAGATATTACAGCGGGCCTAGTCAGGAATTCTAAGGGTTATAGTGGTGCCGGCGCCCTTTTCCGATTGCACTATTAAGGTGCCTCCGATTAAGCGGGCTCTTTCCCGCATTCCGATAATACCGAGTTTCCCGGACTGGGCAAGGTCGCTCGTTCTCTCGGGGATGTTAAAACCCTGCCCGTTGTCGCTTACGATTAGCGTCAGCGCATCGGCGCCGAAATCCAGACTCATCTCGACCGAAGAAGCCTGTGAATGCCTCCGGATATTGCTCAATAGCTCCTGGGCAATGCGGAAAACAGTCAGCTCTATTTCCGGGGTAAGCCGGCGGCGGCTTCCTGTAATATCTACCTTTGTAGCTGTGCCGTATTCCTTCTCAAGGTCGGTAATAAGCCACTCCAGCGCCGGGACCAGCCCGAGGTCATCCAGTATAGATGGTCTCAAGTCCTGGCTGAATCGGCGTACGCCGTCGAGAGCGGAATCAGACATCTCGTGCAGATTTTTTAGTTGCTCAATCACGGGTTTCGTCAGCTCTCCTTTTCCCGTGGTGAGAGAGTCGAGACCGCGCGAAAGCGTGGCCAGAATCTGGGCGGTGTCATCATGAAGCTCCCGGGAGATACGCAGCCTTTCGTCTTCCTGTGCCCTGGTTACCTGTTTGATATAGTATTCCATGTTCTGCCGCAATTTTTTCTCCTCGGTCACATCCTGGGCTATTACCTGCAGGCCGATTATCTGGTTTCTCCGGAGCAGGGGACTGCTCCTTAACTCTACATACGCCTCCGTACCGTTCTTCCTGTTCAAGCGGGCTTCCGTGATGCCGCCCGCCGGCACACGCCCCAGTTTTTCTGAAAACAGCTGTTTTAGCTTTTCATTGCTTTCTCCGGAAAAGTGGTCATAGACCGCGGTGGTTGCCAGCTCCTTAAACGTGTAGCCGGTTAGCTGCTCGCAGGCGCGATTAACCGAGATAATGCGGCCTGTCGTCGAGCAGACGAAAATCGCATCGCTTGAATTTTCAAAAAGACCGCGGTAGCGTTCCTCGGATATACGCAGCTGTTGCGCCGTAACCTGCTGCTGCTGGTAGAGGTGGGCGTTCTCCACCGCCACGCCGATCTGGTTGCCCATGGCCGTGAGAAGCTCCAGCTCCTCCGGGTGAAACTGGCGGTAGCTCCGCATGGCGATGCATATGGTGCCGTTGACCTTCCCTTTAGAGCTTATCGGTACTATGAGCGTAGAGCGCAGTTTAAACTTGCTGACCACTTCCCGCGTAAGCCGGAAGTCCTTGGAAGAGTCCTCGACGAATAACGGTTGACCCGTCTGGGCTACCCGCCCGTTGAAACCCTCCCCCAGTTTGATTCTATCCACCCCCCGGGAGAGTTCTTCTGAAGAGCCGCGTTGAGCTGCCAGCGTAAGCTCGCCGTTTTTTTCATCGAGGAGGAATACCCAGGCTACGTCGACCTGCATGACATCCATAACATTGTCTATGGCGTTGCTTAATACGGTGCTTAGTTCCAGCGATTCCGAGACGGTGCTTGATATCCGATTAATGGAAGCCAGCCTTTTTTCATTATCTTTGGTAACTTCGACGCTTGCCTGAAGCTCTTCCCCGATTTTTTCCAGCTGGTCGAGTACTCTTCGCTGACGGTGAATCAGCCAGGTTACCAGCAAACTGATGAAAAAGAAGGCGATAGTCTCGGTTACGGCCTCCGGTACCAGCGAGGAGTAGAATATAGCGCGCGGCATAAGCGCCAGGCTGATTAATATCGCCGTTATTACCCCTCCCCGCCATCGGAAGACGAAGGCGGCATAGGCCACCGGTATTATGGAAAGGATACGGTATGTTGAGTACCGGGCGAGCTGAAAGGGCGCCCCGGGCACTAATGTCTGAAGCCACGGAATACGTTCGGCATAGTAGATAAGGGCACCGCAGGACATAATAGCCAGGATAATCCAGAAATGCGGAACTCTGTAAAAATTCTTCACCAGCGTAGTCCTATCGTTTGGTACTATGCTAAATCGTCCAGGCCTACCCACCCTTTCCTCAATGCCTGCAGGACGGCTTCCGTCCTTGAGCCCACATCTATCTTGCGGAAGATATTGGCCAGGTGGGCCTGTACCGTGCGCCGGCTCAAGTAAAGCTGCGCGGCAATGTCCTGGTTGCTCATGCCTTTTGCAGCCAGTTTTAATATCTCCATTTCCCGTTCGCTTAGTTCGGCCGGCTGTGCCGGTTCCTCTGCCGGCCGGCTGGACTCACCCAGTCGACTGAACACCTTCTGGGCAATAGCGGGGTGGAGCACCGCTTCGCCGGCATGTACGGAACGTATGGCGTTTACCAGGTCGCTGCCGCTGACATTTTTCAGGAGGTATCCGGCGGCCCCTGCCTCCAGCAAAGCCACGATGTACTGGTCGTTATCATAGGCGGTCAGTATCAGCACGGCAGTAGCCGGGTTATCGGTTTTAATCCGTCGCGTCGCCTCGATGCCGTTGACCCTGGGCATGGCTATGTCCATGAGGACCAGGTGGGGGTGCAGCTCTTTCACCAGCTTAACGGTCTCTTCACCGTCGCTGGCTTCTCCGACAACCTCCATATCTTTCTCGTGGTCGATAAGACTGTGCGTTCCCTCGCGGAAGAGGGCGTGGTCATCGGCGATTAATACTCTAATTTTGTTCATCCGGGCGCTTCACTAAACAGTAATACCATTACTCATTCTCATTATAGTCTGCCATGGTGAATAGTTCAAAGATGGGTGCTGGCATGTACCAATATGTACAAATTGCTTAGTAAAGAAATAGGCCATGATGACAGGCCAGATTAGGCCAGATGCTGGATGGAACCGGCTTTCTTGAATGATACTCTGAAAAGTGAGGGACCTAAAGGAGGCGATGCATATGGAGAGCGAGCGAGACGATAATTATATCAATATCTCGACAGTGCTTGATGAACTTGAAAAAGACCTTTCCACTCATCCGATTGAGATTGAGGAGGAAAAGACCGCCTCCGGCAAAGAGGCCATCCTTCAGATACTGGGCCGGGCTGCGGATGACCACAAGTTCCTGGCCAGGCTGGCCGAAGACCCGGTCAGGGTGCTGAAAGAGTACGACCTGACTTCGGAGGAAAAAGCGGCTCTGGCATCAGGTGATTTACGCCGCATAGAATCATGGGTTGGTAAACTGGACAAGCGATTGAGCACCTGGATATGGTGCCGTCTTCAACAGGAAAAGTGGTAAGTAAAGCGAGGTCTTGAATGAGTATAGCCGATTTAAAGCAGGAAACCGGGACAGTAACCGAAAAAGACGAGAGTAATGTAGCGGAACAGGTAGATAAGGTGCTGGAATCTTTTACCGGCGATAAAGCCGAGTTGATACCGATATTACAGCAAGTGCAGCGGGTCTTCGGCTATTTGCCCGAAGAAGCGATGAGCCGGATAGCGAATTTTGTAGACGTGCCGGAATGCACGGTCTTCGGGGTAGCTACTTTCTACGCGCAGTTCAGGTTTGTGCCCATCGGGCGGAACGTCGTCAAGGTATGCCGCGGCACGGGCTGCTATGTTAAAGGAGCGCCCCGGATTCTCGACGAGATTGAAAAGCAGCTGGGCATCAAGGACGGGGAGACGACGCCGGACCTGGAATACACGCTGGAGACGGTCGCCTGCTTCGGTTCGTGCGCCCTGGCGCCGGTAGTGGTTGTCAACGACAGGGTGTACGGCAGAATGACGCCGGACAGGGTGAAAGAGATACTGGGCCATAAGGACTAGGAGCAATATTCAGGGGGACATGATGAATTTTCAAGATGTAAAAAAGCAGGCAATCTCGAAATGGGAGGCCATGCAGGCAAGCCCGAAACCCCGTATTTTAATAGGCACGGGCACCTGCGGCATCGCCGCCGGGGCTGAAGATATACTTAAGACACTCCGCGGGGAGCTGGACAAGAACGGTCTGGAAGCCGACATCATTCAGGTAGGATGTATCGGCTTATGTTATGCCGAGCCCCTGATAGAGGTGGCCAAACCGGGCAGGCCGAGTATTTTTTACGGAAATCTCACGCCTGAACTTATGTCGGAGATTGTCCGGGACTACCTGGAGGGTGATAATCCCCGCCCCGACATCGCCTTGGGCACCCGCGGCGAAGGCGGTATAGATGGAATACCGCGGCTGTTCGACCTTCCCGTGCTCAAGCCGCAGGTGCGTATCGCCCTGCGCAACTGCGGGAATATCGACCCCGCCGATATCGACCAGTATATCGCCGGCGGCGGTTACGACGGACTGGCCGAAGCCCTTGGCATGAAGCAACAGGAAGTAATCGACGATATTAAAAAGTCAGGCCTGCGCGGTCGCGGCGGCGCCGGGTTCTCCACCGGACTCAAGTGGCAGTTCTGCCACGATGCCCCCGGCACGCAGAAGTATATTATATGCAACGCCGATGAAGGCGACCCCGGGGCTTTTATGGACCGGGCCGTCCTCGAAGGCGACCCCCACGCCGTACTGGAAGGTATGCTGATCGGCGCGTATGCCATCGGCGCTTCCGAAGGCTATATCTACATACGGGCCGAATACCCGCTGGCCATTCAACGGCTTATTACCGCTATTGAGCAGATGGAAAAGTACGGACTGCTCGGCGAGAACATCATGGGTTCCGGTTTCAACTTCCATATAAAGATTAAGGAAGGAGCCGGCGCCTTTGTCTGCGGCGAGGAGACCGCCCTCATGGCTTCTATAGAAGGTAGCCGGGGCATGCCCCGCCCCCGTCCGCCCTTCCCGGCTAACTCCGGACTCTGGGGTAAACCTACCAATATTAACAACGTGGAGACCTGGGCTAACGTCTCCGCCATTATGCATAAGGGGGCGGACTGGTACGCCGGCCTGGGTACGGAAAAAAGCAAGGGCACCAAGACCTTCTCGCTGGTGGGAAAGGTCAGCCGCACCGGTCTCATCGAAGTACCCATGGGCATCAAGCTGCGGGAAATTATCGAGGGCATCGGCGGCGGTATCCCCGATGGTAAGACCTTCAAGGCCGTCCAGACCGGCGGCCCATCGGGCGGGTGTTTGCCCGCCAGCTTTCTCGATTCGCCGGTCGATTACGAATCGCTGGCCGCTGCCGGCTCTATCGTGGGGTCGGGTGGCATGGTGGTCATGGACGAAGATACCTGCATGGTAGACGTGGCCCGGTATTTCCTGACCTTTACACAGCTTGAGTCCTGCGGCAAGTGCATTCAGTGCCGCTGGGGCACCAAGCAGATGCTGGATATCCTGGAAGATATCGTCAGCGGCAACGGCAGGGAAGGAGATATCGACCTGCTGCTGGAACTGGGAGACGCCGTGAAAAACGGCTCTCTCTGCGCCCTGGGCGGAACAGCGCCCAACCCGGTGCTGACGACTATCCGCTATTTCCGGGAAGAGTATGAAGCCCATATCAATGATAAAAGCTGTCCGGCTCTGGCCTGTAAAGCGCTGGTATCCTACTATATAGACGCTGAAAAATGCCAGGGATGCGGTATCTGCGCCCGCGCCTGCCCCGCCGAAGCGATAAAAGGCGGCAAGCGCCTGGTGCATGTTATCGACCAGGACAAGTGCATAAAATGCGGGAGCTGCTTTGACGCGTGCCCGGCTAAATTCCAGGCCGTGGTTAAGAGTTCCGGGAAACCCATTGAAACTCCCGCCGAGCCTGTTCCCGTGGGCGATAAGGCTTAAAAATTTAGGGTTATTTGAAGGTAATGGAGGCAACCGATGACGACAACTAGCTCAATTGTAGCCGATGAAAAAAAACTGGGAATCATCGCCCTGACCATTGATGGAATAAAGGTAGAAGTGCCGGAAGGGACTACGGTGCTCGAAGCGGCACGGAAAGCCGGTGTCTATATACCTACTCTGTGTTATGATGAAGACCTTAAGCCGTACGGGGCCTGCCGTCTCTGTATCGTGGAGATAGAGAAGATGCGCGGCCTGCCCACCTCGTGCACTACCCCGGCCACGGACGGCATGGTCGTTCATACCGAGACTCCCTCGGTAAACCAGTCGCGCCGCATCACCATGGAGCTTATCATGGCCAACCATCACGGCGACTGCCTTACCTGCGAGAAGAACCAGAACTGCGAGCTACAAACGGTGGCCCGCTACCTCGGCGTGGAGCAGGAGCACTTCGATAGGATGCGGAAGAGCAAGACGACCGTCGCCATCGACGATAGCCACCCCGCCTTTACCCGCGACCTTAACAAGTGCATCCTCTGCGGTCGGTGCGTGCGCGCCTGCAACGAGATTGCCTGCGTCGGCGCCATCGACCTGGCTTTCCGGGGCAACTCGGCCAGGGTAAGCACCTTCGGCGATAAACCTCTTCTGGAATCTATATGCGAAGGGTGCGGCGAATGTCTGGAGCGCTGTCCTACCGGCGCCCTTATCCCTAAAAATGCCAAACAGGCAACACGTTACGTTAAAACGGTCTGTCCCTACTGCGGCGTGGGCTGCTCTATCTATCTGGGCGTACGCGGCAATGAAATAGTGGAAGTACGCGGCGATAAAGAGAGTCCCGTCAACAAGGGCGGACTCTGCGTTAAGGGGCGGTTCGGCTTCGACTTCGTCAGTCACCCCGACCGCCTGACCAGTCCCCTGATAAGGAAAGAGGGCTGGAGCAAAGATGTGGAGGTCAACGGCAATTTCAAGGATATCTTCCGGGAGGCCACCTGGGATGAAGCCCTTGAGCTGGTGGCGGACCGGTTCTTGAGAATGAAAGCGGAACACGGGCCGGACAGCCTGGGTGTTTTAAGCTCGGCCAAGTTCACCAACGAGGAAAATTACCTGGTGCAGAAGTTCACCCGGGCGGTCATCGGCACCAACAACGTTGACCACTGCGCGCGCCTCTGCCATGCCTCGACGGTGGCCGGCGCTGCTATAGCTTTCGGCGACGGCGCTATGAGCAACTCCATAGCTGATTTTAAGAAAGCCGACCTTCTCTTCGTCATCGGCTCCAATACCACCGAGTGTCACCCCATCATCGGGCGGTATGTCCGCCAGGCGGTTAATAGAGGCACCAGCCTTATCGTGGCGGACCCCCGCACCATTCAGCTGGCTAAAAAAGCCGCCGCCCACCTGCGCCAGAAACCAGGCACGGATGTGGCGCTGCTCAATGCCATGATGAATGTCATCCTTGAAGAAAACCTCTATGATAAACAGTTCGTCGAGGAGCGTACCGAAGATTTCGAGTTGATGGCGGCCACCGTTAAAAAATATACGCCCGAGATGGCCCAGGAAATTACCGGGGTGCCTAAATCCCGGATAATCAGGGCGGCGCGTCTCTTCGCCGGCGCGCAGAAGGCCTGTATTCTCTACGGCATGGGCATCACCCAGCACACCACGGGCACGGATAATGTGAAAAGCATCGCCAACCTGCTGATGATGACGGGTAATATGGGACGGGAGGGGACGGGGTTCAGTCCGCTGCGGGGCCAGAACAATGTTCAGGGCGCCTGCGATATGGGCGCTTTGCCCAACGTCTTCCCCGGTTACCAGCCGGTGACCAACCCCGAAGCCAGGGAAAAATTTGAAAGAGCCTGGAACTGTAAGATTAAAGATAAGCCGGGGCTGCCCGTAACCGAGATGATTGAGGCGGCTTCCCGCGGCGAAATGAGGGGCATGTATATCGTCGGTGAAAACCCGATATTGAGCGAACCCTACGCCGTTCATACCCGGCGCGCCCTGCAGGGGCTGGATTTCCTGGTGGTGCAGGATATCTTCCCCACCGAGACAGCCGTCCTGGCGGATGTTATCCTGCCGGCGGCGGCCTTCGCCGAGAAAGATGCCACCTACACCAGCACCGAGCGGCGGGTACAAAAACTCCGTAAGGCCGTCGAGCCGCCCGGCGAAGCCAGACCCGACTGGCAGATTATATCCATGCTGGCGGATAAGATGGGGTATCCTTTATCATACCGCGATACGGAAGAGATAAACGAGGAGATGGTATCGCTTACGCCCATCTACGGCGGTATGCACTACGACCGACTGGAAAACAGCTATGGGTTGCAGTGGCCCTGCCGGGATAGAGAAGACCCGGGAACGCCTACCCTTCACGTAGGGAAGTTTTCCCGCGGCCTCGGTAAGTTCCACGCTGTCGAGTACCGGCCTCCGGCGGAATCGGTTTCTCCCGACTATCCCCTTATCCTGACTACCGGGCGGATACTGGAGCACTGGCATACCGGCAGTATGAGCCGCAGGACTAAAGTGCTGAACGACCTGCATCCCAGAGGCGCCATCGATATTCACCCCGATGATGCTTTGAAGCTCGGTATTACGGACGGCGACCTTATCAGCGTGGCTTCGGAGCGGGGTAAGATAGAAGCCCCGGTAAATATTACCGATAAGACCTCACCCGGGCTTGCCTTCATGGCTTTCCACTGGAAGGAATCGCCGGTTAACGTACTCACCAATGCGGCACTCGACCCGGTGGCCAAGATACCGGAATTCAAGGTGTCCGCCGTTAAAGCGGTGCTGGCGGTCCTGGACCGGGCTACCCAGGATAATGCCTTCCTGGCCCGTCTTGCCGAGAATCCCGCCGAGGCGTTAAAAGAATATGATTTGACGCCTGAAGAGAAGGTAGCCATCGCCAGCGGCGATATACGAAAAATCGAGTCCTGGGTGGGCAAACTGGATGAACGCCTTAAGAAATGGCTTATTGCCAGGCTGGCACAGGAAAAATGGTAACAGCGGTTCCGCTTAGAACAACAAACAGGGAGTTGAAGAGGGGCAGACGCCCCTCTTTCTTTTCTCCTTCTGCTTGCTTCGTGTAGGAACAAATCAAAAAGAGTATAATGTGTACAAATTATACAAAAGGAAAATGAAGTGAGTCAGGACTTGAGAATTCCTGATAAAGACCGATTGGTGCGGGAGGATGGGTCACCGGTTAGATTCACCGGGCGGCTCTTACGGGCCAGGGCCAGTACGGGTATTTTCGGTATCCATTTCTGGATAATTATCGGCCTGTTCATCGTCTTTTCTTATGTTTATTACGGTATTTTACCCTCTTACCATGATATTTACGTTATTATTTTCTTTTACCCGCTGATTTACGCGGCCATTATATATCGTGTGCGGGGGGTAATCGTCAGCGGTCTCGTTTTCCTCGGCATCCTGTTGCCGCAGGCTCTTCTTTTTACCCAGGACCCGCTTTCGCTGATGAGGACGCTTATTTTTGCCATCTTTGCCTTCCTCGTCAGCGGCCTGGGAGCCACCCTGCTGAACTACTTGGAACACCAGGTCGAAGCATATCAGGAAATACTATCCCTTAACGACGAGTTGAACGGCTATATCGAGCAACTGAAAAAGACGCAGCAGCAGCTCATACAGGCGGCCAAGCTAAGCTCCATCGGCCAGCTATCGGCGGCGGTAGCCCATGAGCTCAACAATCCGCTGGCCGGCGTTCTTGTCTATACCAAACTCCTGAAGGATAAGCTAGCCAGGGATTCATTTGATAAAGAACAAATGCAGAAAAACCTGGAAAGAATAGAGTCGGCCATCGATTATTGTACCGGGATAATACGGGGTCTTCTCGATTTCGCGCGGCAATCCGAGCCCCTCCTGCGCCCGGTGACCATCAACCGGGCTATTGATAAAGCCATGTCTCTGGTGGGGCACCAGGCCAAAATGAAGCGGATTGAAGTGGTCAGGGAAGAATCGGAAACGCTCCCGCTCGTCGTGGCAGATTTCAACCAGCTTGTTCAGGTTATTATCAATCTGGTGGTAAACGCCGTTCAGGCTATGAATGAAGGCTACCGACTGGATATCCGCACTTCTAATGACAACGATTGGGTAAGAATAAGCGTTCATGATACCGGTTGCGGTATACCCGGTGAGAACATGGACAAGCTGTTCACGCCCTTTTTTACTACCAGGGACGAGGTGAAGGGAGTGGGGTTGGGCCTGGCGGTATCGTACGGAATAATCGAGCGGCACGGGGGCAGGATTGAAGTGGAGAGTGAGGTGGGCAAAGGTAGCACCTTTACAGTCTTTCTGCCGGCTTATAAAGGAGAGATGGCGCCGGAAAAATCAGCGAAGTAAGCCTTTACTTATCAACGACCAGCCAGGGTAATCGGATGGTCAGTTCTGTTCCCTTATCCGGTTCCGACTTTATTTTAAGGTCGCCGTTAAGCAGCCTGGCCCTTTCGTACATTCCCATGAGGCCGAGTCGGCCGGCCCTTACCATGTCCTCGACTCTTTCCGGCATTTTAAAGCCCGCGCCGTTATCGGCCACAGCCATCTCGATATACTCATCGCTCCCCTCCACCTTGATATCCACCGTAGAAGCGCGGGCGTGTTTCCTGATATTGTTGAGCGCTTCCTGGGCGATTCTGAAAAGTACAATCTGTATTTCCGCTGAAAGGGGACGGTCGATGCCCCTGACCTCAACCTTTACCTGGATATCCCGGTCTCTTTCCAGTTCCTCGCCGATCCATTCGATGGCGGCCACCAGGCCGAGGTCGTCGATGATGCGCGGTCGCAGGCCTTGAGCGCAACGGCGGGTCGCCTCCAGTGCCTCGACTGCCTGGCTGCGAAGAGTCTCTATATTCTCCTTGAGTGTCGATAGCTTCAGGCGCGGACTGGAAGCCAGGTTGTCCAGCTTTTGAATCAGGATGAGCATATACGGGGACACATCGTCGTGCAGGTCCCGGGCGATACGTTTCCGCTCCTCCTCCTGGACCCTGGTTATCTGCTGGATATAGGTGCGTACGTTCTCCTGTAATTGCTTTTCCTGGGTTACGTCCCTGGCAACATGCTCGAAGCCGCTTATCCTGCCGCCGGCTATTATCACATTGGTGGACATTTTCACCGTTTTTATCGAGCCGTCCTTGATGAAGAACTGCTGCTCGTAGGGCTGCTCAAATTCCTCCTCCTTGACAAGTCTGTCTCGTACTTCCCTGGCCAGAGTCAGCGATTTGCTGCTAAGGAATTTGGCAAGCTGTACGCCTTCCAGTTCTTCTCTCTTAAACCCCGTCAGCTTTTCGAAAGCCCTGTTGCCGTCCACGAACAGGCCGTTCACATCCTGCACCCAGATAGCGTCGCTGGCGTTCTCAAACAGGTAATGGTATTTCTGTTCCGAGATGCTCATTCCCTGTTCGGATTCTTCCAGTCTGGTCAATAGCTGCTGGTATAGCTCGCTCTCTTTTCGTTTGGTCTCAAACCATAAGTTGACCAGAATCCCGAGGATGATGACGGCGCCGCTTTCCAGAACGGCTTCAGGCCTGTATTCGGATATCAGGAAGACACGGGGGAGTATCACGGCGAGCGATATGCCCAGGCAAATTATCCCCGCTCTAAGGCCCAGGAACATGCCGGCGTAAGTAATGGGTATCAGGAAGAGGATCCGTTCTACCGCATGCCGCGTCAGACCGAGAAATGAGAGCAGGGATGGCGAGTCTATCCTTAATATCTGCTGCGGATATTGAAAAATAATGCCGACGATAAACATAGCCAGTAATAACCATAGATGAGGACTGGCGATGGTAATAGACGCTGGCTTTAATCCGCGGAAGTTAATGGTTAATACTCCACTCTCGAACGTTTACCGAATGAAGCGGCTACTCTATATCGTCAAGCTCTATATAGCCCTGCTTTAAGCCTTTTATAATGGCATCGGTACGGCTGCTGCAGCCGAGTTTGTTGAAGATATTGGTCATGTGGGCTTTAACGGTTCGCAGGCTGATAAAGAGTTTTTCAGACATTTCTTTATTGCTAAGCCCCCGGGATGCCCATTTTAAGATTTCCATTTCTCTGGGTGTCATCTGTCCGGTGGCCTCCCGTTCTTCCGGGCCCTTGGATAAACTGGCCAGGCGCTGTACGAGCTTGCGGGTAACCTCGGGGTCGAGCACGGATTCGCCGGTGCGTACCGCGCGTATGGCTTTCACCACGTCTTTTCCGGGCGAATTTTTTAACAGGTAACCACAGGCACCGGCTTCCAGAAGTCCGATGATATAGCGGATATCGCTGTAAGCCGTCAGTATCAGTAACGCCGTCGACGGGCTGACCTGCTTGATTTGTTTGGTTGCCTCCACGCCGTTAAGCTTCGGCATAACGATATCCATGATGATGATATCCGGCTTTAGTTCTTCGGCCATGTGGACGGCTTCCTCCCCGTCCGCCGCTTCTCCCACCAGCTCGAAGTCCTTTTCCTGTTCGAGGAGATTACGCATGCCCTCCCGTAGCATGGCATGGTCGTCCGCTATTAAAATCCTCGTCTTCATTACGCTCCTGTTGTCCCGGGTCTACGTATATTTCACCAACCCTATTCTAGAACGTTTGGCAAAAAATCTCAATCATTAGTTATAGGTATGTGGTTCTAGTACTTGGGGACATGCTGAAATACGACTTCCTAACGGGCAAGATAAGTCGTGCGGGCGGTTTATGAATCACGCGTAACTGGTAACATATTAAAAGTATCAGTTATCAAAGGTCGGAGAGATAAGTTTGCGCAGGACAAGCGGTAATCAAGGTCTCAATAACGAAGAAAGACGCGAAAAAAGGAAAGCAATCCTTGATGCCCTGGTGCAAGCTACCGAGGATGGAATGCCGTCAGCTGATATGACTGATGAAGAAGGCAACGAGACCGATGGCTACTATACGCTGACTTCAGAAGAGATGGACGCGCTTGTAAACGGCAATATGGATAAGATAGAAAGCTGGGTGAGCAGTCTGGATAAACGCCACGCCACCCGGCTTTTACGCTGGCTCATCAAAGAAAACTGGTGAGAGGGCGGCAAAAGTGAGTTAACCCCGGATAACCGGGCATAAAAGAGACGATTGGATCAGGAAAGGAGAAGTTTGACATGGCAGAAACGAAAAAAATACTGATTGCCGATGATGAAAGCATCGTGCGGGATTCGCTGACGGACTGGCTTACGGACAAGGGTTACCAGGTCGTCACCGCCGAAAACGGCGAAGAAACCCTGGATATGCTTACGGAGGGTGATAACTACGGGGTTGTCGTCCTGGACGTGCGCATGCCGGGGAGAGACGGCATCACCATTCTGGAGGAAGCCAGGGAAAAGCACCCCGACCTCAAGTATATCATCATCAGCGGTTACCCCTCGGTGGATATTATGACGAGAGGGATAAGGCTGGGCGCCATGGGGTTCCTGGTTAAACCTTTCGACCCTGAAGAACTGGAGAAGCTTATCCGCCATGCAATAAACGGGGCGGAAGAAACTGTAACCGCCGCCATAGATACCGGCCGCACCGAGGAAGACCTCCTCGGCCAGATATCCGGTAAGGAAATCGCCTCAATGATGGCGGAAAACCGGCAGTTCACACCATCGAAGGAATTTTCCGATGCCGCCGCTTTGAAAAGCCTGGATGAATATAAAGCGCTCTATAACTGGTCTATAAAGGACCCGGAGGGTTTCTGGGGGCAGGTCGCCAGTCAACTGGACTGGTACAAGAAGTGGGACAAGTTCCTGGAGTATAACTTCAAGGATAAACCCGAGGTGCGTTACTTCATCGGCGGCAAGATAAATGTCAGCTATAACTGTCTCGACCGCCATCTGGATACCTGGCGCAAGAATAAAGCCGCCATTATCTGGCAGGGAGAGCCGGATGAAGATGTCGAGGTATATACCTACCAGCAGCTACATCATGAGGTGTGCAAGTGCGCCAACGCCCTGAAAAAGCTGGGCGTTAAAAAAGGAGACACCGTTTCAATTTACCTGCCCATGATTCCCGAACTGGCTATAGCTATGCTGGCCTGTGTCCGCATCGGGGCGGTGCACAGCGTGGTTTTCGGCGGGTTCAGCGCCGAGGCCCTGCGGGATCGCATCCTTGACTGTCGCTCGAAGGTGCTTATCACCGCCGATGGCTATTATCGCAGCGGTCGTCATATTGTTAGCAAAAACAATGCTGACCAGGCTCTCAAAGAATGCCCGGAGGTTACGGATGTAATTGTCGTAAAAAGACTGGGTATTGAGATACCCATGCAGGCAGGCAGGGACCAGTGGTGGCAGGACGTGATTAACGCCGATGATATCAGCGCCGATTGCGAACCGGAACAGATGGATGCGGATGCGCCCCTGTTTATCCTTTACACCAGCGGCAGCACCGGCAAGCCCAAGGGAGTCGTGCATACGCAGGCGGGTTATCTCCTGCACTGCTACCAGAGCATGAAGTGGATATTTGACATAAAAGAAGAGGATACCTACTGGTGCACCGCCGACGTAGGCTGGGTTACCGGACACAGCTATATAGTATACGGTCCCCTGGCTATCGGCGCCGCCAGCCTGATGTTTGAGAGCGTGCCGACCTACCCCGAACCCGACAGGTTCTGGAAGATAGTAGAGAAGTTCGGTGTAAACGTCTTCTATACCGCCCCCACTGTTATCAGGGCCCTCATGAGGGACGGCGAGGAATGGCCGGACAAACACGACCTCTCCAGCTTAAGGCTTCTCGGCAGTGTCGGTGAGCCTATCAATCCGGAAGCGTGGATGTGGTATCACCGGGTTATCGGCAAGGAGAAATGCCCGATTGTAGATACCTGGTGGCAGACGGAGACCGGAGGTATACTCATTACGCCCCTCCCCGGCGCCATTCCCACCAAGCCCGGTTCGGCCACCCTGCCGTTCCCCGGTGTCGAGCCGGTGATATTAAGAGAAGACGCCACCGTGGCCGGCGTCAACGAAGGAGGCTTCCTCTGCATCAAGAAACCCTGGCCGGGTATGATGCGCACCCTTTATAACGACCCGGATAGATTCAAGGAAACTTATTTCAGCAAGTTCCCGGGTTACTACTTCACCGGTGACGGCGCCCGGCGCGACCAGGACGGCTATTACTGGCTCATGGGACGTATCGATGATGTAATCAACGTCTCCGGTCACCGCATCGGCACCGCCGAGGTGGAAAGCAGCCTGGTATCCCATCCCAGGGTAGCCGAAGCGGCCGTCGTCGGTATGCCTCACCAGTTGAAAGGTCAGGGTATATACGCTTACGTGACCCTGAAAGCCGGCGAGACGGCGAGCCCGGAACTGGAGAAGGAATTGAGGACCCATGTCCGCCAGCAAATCGGCCCCATCGCTACTCCCGACGTGGTTCAGTTTGCCGATGGCTTGCCCAAGACCCGCAGCGGCAAAATAATGCGCCGGATTCTGGTCAAGATAGCCGCCGGCAACACCGAAGAACTTGGTGATACCTCTACCCTCGCCGATCCTTCGGTCGTGGATACGCTGTTAGCCGGCAGAAGACAGTAACAATAAAAAATGGCGGTCGGAGGGAATTTTCTCTCTCCGACCGCGTTTATTCTTAACTATATACGGAGGAAATTTGTGGCAAAGGTAATAGCTAAAGAAGAACCGCAATGGGCTAACCCCGGCGCTCTGGGCCTGGCCGGGTTTGGCCTTAATACTCTCCTGTTACAGGTTCACAACATCGGCTGGATAGATAGCACCTTACCCCTCATTTTCGGTTTTTTCTGGGGGGGCGTGGCCCAGATAATCGCCGGTATCATTGACGCCCGGCGCGGCGATACCTTCGGTCTTACGGCCTTCGTGTCATACGGCGTTTTCTGGCTGGGATTGAGCTTCAGTTTTCTCCTGCAATGGATAGGGCTGATAGAAATGGATAATAACGGTATCGCCTGGCTTTTCATCATGTGGGGTATCTTTACAGGTTACATGACAATCGCCACTTTTAAAATGACCTACATGCATATCGCTGTATTTACCTCGTTAACGGTGCTTTTCTTTCTGCTGGCAGCCACTTTCTTCGGTGCCATACCCGCTGTAGTACCCGGTATCGAGGGGCTTTTCTGCGGCGCGGCGGCGGTTTACGGCTCGGCGGCGGTAATCGTTAATGCCAAGTACGGTCGTGAGTTATTCCCGCTGGGAGGGGTTTCCAAGTAGAGAAAGCAACATTCAAACTCCGTTGAGAACCGCGGGGGTTTTGATATACATTAACGTTAAACTCTGATACAGGCTACCTGGTGGTTATCCCCGATATCCCTCAAAGGCGGCACAGTCTGGGAGCACTCGGGGATGGCCATGAAGCATCTGGGATGGAATGGGCAACCGGGCGGCGGGTTCAACGGACTGGGCACTTCACCCTTCAAGATAATGCGCTCGCGGGTTTCCTCCACGAAGGGGTCGGGTATCGGAATTGCCGATAGCAATGCCCTGGTGTAAGGATGCAGGGGATTATCATAAAGTTCCCTGGCTTTACATATCTCCACGATGCGCCCCAGGTACATAACCGCCACGCGGTCGGATATATGCCTTACCACGGAAAGGTCATGAGCTATGAAGAGATAGCTAAGCTCCTGAACACTATCCTGAAGTTCTTCCAGCAGGTTGATAATCTGCGCTTGAATTGAAACGTCCAGGGCGGAGATGGGCTCGTCGCATACGATGAGGTTGGGGTTGCAGGCTAAAGCTCGCGCCACGCCGATACGCTGGCGCTGGCCGCCGGAGAACTCGTGGGGAAAACGGTCGATCATGGAAGTATCGAGACCGACGATGCGGAACAGCTCCTCGACGCGGTCACGGTATTCACTCTTATTCATGACCATCTGGTGAATTTTCAGCGGTTCGCCGACGATGCTGCCGGCATTTTGACGCGGGTCAAGTGACGAGTAGGGGTCCTGGAAAATCAAGGCCATTTTACTGCGTATCTGGCGCAGTTTATTCTCGGAGAAATTAGCGATATCCTCATCTTCAAAGAATATGCTGCCCGCGGTTGGTTTATAGAGTCCGAGGATGCAGCGGCCGATAGTAGTCTTACCACAGCCGCTTTCGCCCACCAGGCCCAGGGTTTCATCTCGTTTAAGTTTAAAGGAAACACCATCAACGGCTTTGACATCGGCGACCTTTCTACGAAGGAGGCCTCGGGTGACGGGGAAATACATTTTTAGGTCTTGGACATCCAGGATATCATTATTAACTTTCTGGTTCACTTGCTTTTCTCCTTGGTATCAGCATAGCATCTGATATAATGGTTGCCGTTCACAGGAGTCAGCGGCGGCCACGGTTCTTTAGCGCATTTTTCCAATCTATAGGAACACCTGGGCAGGAAAGCGCAGGTGGGGGGCATGTTAATCAGGTTGGGGGGCAGGCCTTCAATGGGTACCAGCTTGGTGCCCTCCTCCTCATCGAGCCTGGGGATGCACTTAAGGAGGCCCATGGTATAGGGATGGCGCGGGTTGGCGAAGATATCCTTGGTGGTACCAGACTCGACGATACGCCCGGCATACATGATATAAATCCTCTGGGCGTAACGAGCAACTACGCCCAGGTTGTGCGTGACAATGACCAGTGAGGTGCGGAAGCGCTGGACCATGTCCTTCATAAGCTCCAGGAGCTGGGCCTGCGTGGTGACATCCAGGGCGGTGGTCGGCTCGTCGGCGATGAGTATTTTAGGATTGCAGGAAAGACCCATGGCAATCATGACCCGCTGGCGCATACCGCCGGAGAAGTGGTGGGGGTAATCATCGATGCGATTTTCTGCACCGGAAATACCGACCATGCTCATCAGCTCTATGGCTCTCTTCCGGGCGGTGTCACCGTCCATTTTTATATGGAGTTGTAGCATTTCGGTAAGCTGCTGGCCGATGGTCAGAACGGGGTTAAGAGATGTCATAGGTTCCTGGAAAATCATGGCGATTTTTGCGCCGCGCACGGAGCGCATTTCGGGGCCGTTAGCCTCGTACTGGAGAAGGTTTCTTCCTTCGAAGATGACCTCGCCACCGGCTATTTCTCCCGGGGCGCTGATGAGCTGCATGACAGAAAGCTGGCTCACGGATTTACCACAGCCGCTTTCGCCCACGAGGCCGACTATTTCCTGCTCATCGATGTAGTAGGAAACACCGTCGACGGCCTTGACCAGGCCGCTTTCGGTCTTGAATTGCGTTACCAGATTGTTTACCTGTAGTAATTCTGCCATTTTACTTCCTTATATTATAGTATACCTCTCAACCTCGGGTCTAGTGCGTCCCGCAGGCCGTCGCCGACCATGTTAAAGGCAAACACGACCAGCATAATGGCGATGCCGGGTGCGAAGGAGAGTACCGGGTTCTGTGAAAGATACCGGTAACCATCGTTGACCATGGCGCCCCAGGCCGCTCCCGGCGGTTTGATGCCGATTCCAAGGAAGCTTAGAGCAGCTTCAGCCATAATAATACCACCCAGCTGCAGCGTTATCAATACGATCGTAGGGGGAATGGCATTCGGTAAAATATGGCCCAGCATAATACGTATATTGCTGGAACCCATGGCCTGCTCGGCCATAATATAATCGTTTTCCCTGATGCTAAGCGTAAGCCCGTTCATTACCCTGGCGTACGCCGGCAACGTGGCAATGCTAAGGGCAATGATGACATTTTGAATTCCGCCGCCGAGTACGGCCGCAAAGAGCATGGCCAATATCAACATCGGGAAGCCCATCAGCGCGTCCATTATCCTCATAATAATCATGCTGGGAATGCCTCCGAAGTATCCGGCAATCAGCCCCAGCGTAACACCGATAACGGCGGCTATTCCTACCGTTACGAACCCCACCATCAGCGCCGTTCTTGTGCCGAAGATGAGGCGGCTCAATGTGTCCCGACCCTGGATGTCCGTCCCCAGCCAGTAGGTACTATTAGGTTGCTGCAGGGAGTCTTCCATTTCTCCCCGGTACGGGTCATAGGGCGCCAGGAAATTGGCGAAGATGGCGATAATTACCAAAATTAGTAAAACAACCATGCCGAAAATGACAATCCTCCGTTGCAGGAAAACCCTCCAGAAACGGCGCCACTCGCTGACGCGGGGAGGGGCTTCCTGGAACTCTTCAGCAATAGTGTTTTTTCCCGTCATGTTAACAAGGTCTCCTAGCCGAACCGGATTCTCGGGTCGAGCCAGCCGTAGGATATATCGACGAGTAAATTGGATAAAATAATTATCATGGCAATTACCAGCGTGCCTGACTGTATCACCACGTAGTCCTGGGCAAAGATGCTGGTTACCAGCAGCCTGCCGATGCCGGGAATGGCAAAGATGGTCTCAACCAGCACCGAGCCTGCAAAAACCATCCCGAGACCTATGCCCAGTAATGTAATAACCGGGATAAGCCCGTTCTTCAGGGCGTGCCTCATAATCACGGAACGCTCTCTAAGACCCTTGGACCAGGCGGTGCGGATATAGTCCTGGCGGGTGACTTCCAGCATGCTTGAACGCGCCAGGCGTGCCGTGGTCGCCATCATCGTAATGGCCATGCAGAAAACCGGCATAATCACCTGCTGTGTGTTCAGCCAGAAATCCTTAAAGGGAGAAGTGTAGCCGTAGATGGGCAGCCAGCCGAGTTGAAGACCGAAGAAATATATCATCAGTATCGCCAGCCAGAAAACCGGGATGCATATACCTACATTCGCCAGAGTGGTGGTAACGGCGTCTATCCAGGTGCCTCGCCGGATAGCCGCGGCCAGTCCCATCAAGACGCCAATGACAATATTAATAATAAAAGCTAACAGGCCCAGATGCAGGGTTATGGGGAAACGTTCCCCCATGAGTATGCCGACATCCTCGTGATAGTATATTGATTTCCCTAAATCGCCGTGCAGAATGCCCCATATCCAGTTGCCGTACTGCACCATGATGGGGTCGTTCAACCCGTACTCTTCCCGGAGACGGTCAAGTTCCGCGGTTGATACGCCGCCCTGCGTGGCTTGTTGCCCGAGGAAAATGACCAGCGGGTCACCGGGCAGGAGGCGAATGGAAAAGAAGACAATCAGCGTTACGATGAAGAGTATGATTATCGCTATCAACAGCCGCCTGATGATATATGCGGTCATCTTATACGGTCCTCACACAGGTAAATATCCAGTTTGACGCCTGCTATACCCTGCACGGTAACGCTTCTACCAGTATGTATAGGTTACCGCGTAGATATTTTCTATTTCGTGCTATTGGTCACGCTACCGGGTGGTTCGCCATTGTTTGACGCAGACGAACCACCCGATAACTAATATACCTTGCTGGTTAGTGTTTTTCCATCCAGACTTCTTCTGTATCCCAGCGTGTGAAACCCCGTGAGTATTGCCCGCTGTGGACATAGGGTTGCTGCATGACGTATGCCGGGCTCGCATAAACCGGGATTACCAATGCGTTATCCGTCAGACGTCGCATCAGCTTCTTGGTGTAGACCTCCTGGTCACCGTAGTCTACCAGACTCTGCGCTTCCAGGTCCATCGCTAACTGTTCGTCTGTGTGGCCCATGTACGACAGGTCGGTGAAGGGTGCAGTGCTGAACCAGCGCATGTATGTCTGCAGGTAGTTAGAGTCCATACCACCGGCTAACCACCATGAAAGGTCCTCGTCGGCGCTTGGCGGGGTCCAGTAGATAGTGCCGAAGAATCTGCCCGGGTCGGCAATGTCCAGCTCTATCTCAAAACCGCCGTCATCAAGATACCTCTTTAACGCCGTGCCGATATCCTGGCTGACCGGGTCGTTCATGATGAGCAGCTTTGCCTTGCAGCCGTCGGGATAACCGGCCTCCGCCACCAGTGCTTTGGCCTTCTCCGGGTCGTACGGTCTGGGGTCGTAATCGGCTTCGTAACCCCACTCGCCTTCCCACGGTAGTGTCGTCAGTGGTTCATATATACCGAATCCTATAGCTTTGGCTACCGCAGCTTTATTAATGGCATATTCTACCGCTTCGCACAGTCTCGTATCCTGCCATTTTGAATCGGGGTGGGCCGTGTTGGGCCAGATGCCCCAGGGGAGGACCGGCCAGCCCCTTTGCTGGTAGTAGCCCTGGTCCAGGAGCGACTGTACGTCGCTTGCCGGAGCGGCCCAGACATCGGCATCTCCCGCCTCGAAAACGGCGCGTGCCGTCACGGGGTCGGGGATGATGATAACCTCGATGCCATCGAGGTAGGGCAGGCCCGGTTGCCAGTAGTCGGGGTTCTTCTCCCAGGTAAGATGGTCATCACGCTTAAACTCTTTCAGTATGAAAGGCCCGGTGCCGATGATATTGGCGCGAGCCCATTCCTTACCTACTTCAAGGTCTCCACCCGCAGCCTTTTCGAAGGCGGCCTTGGAACTAATAACCGGCCAGTATCCCCAGGTGGGCATCAGCTGGTTGCTGTATGAGGTGAGATGAGTTATAAACGTGTATTCATCGACGATCTCAATCTCTTTCAGGAACTCGATGTACGGCATAGCCCCGGCGTCTTGGATAATCTGGAAGTCCCAGACCACGGCCTCGGCGTTCATTGGAGTACCGTCGTGGAATTTAACGTCCTTCCGCAGGTTCCAGGTTATCTTCAGGTTTTCTACATCCTCGATCACACTTTCGCAGAGGACCGGCTCCACACCGGCTCCTTTTCTATCGGAAGTGGCGCCTACCAGGTTTTCCGCTCCGGGCATGATAAAGGAATGGTCGCCCGGTCCCATCTCGGGTCCGTAGCTCAAGACCTGCGGGCCGGAACCGGCAATTATCCTCAAAATACCGCCGTACTCTTCAGGCCCGGTCGGTTCTGGTGCCGGAGCTGGTTCGGGTTCGGGCGCTGGAGCTGGCGCTGGTTCGGGCGCTGGCGCCGGCGCCGGTGCCGGAGCTGGCGCTGGTTCGGGTTCTGGTTCGGCGCAACTGCCGATGAGCATCCCGCTGATGATAATGATTGCTAATGCTAGGAATAAATATCCTTTTTTCATTATCTGATTTTACCTCCTTCTCTCAAGGAATCCTCCTTCATATTCTCACGGAGTACCGGTAACATACTTCCGAGTTTCCATTATGCAGGTTAATTACCCAATCCTCCGATTACATTGGTTAAAGAGTGGTCTATCGAGGCGCTTATTGTGCTCTTGTTGGGAATAATCGTGAAATAAGTTACAATACAGGCAAACGATATTGTATTGTTACCTCACCTCACATGACAGGCCCCCTCTATTTGTGTGGTCCCGCGACCAGTATAAAATTCCTTCCTGTATACTATTATAACAAATATTTATTAGGTTCAAACTACCCGTATTCTTCATTCCCTATTTTCTGAAGGTATTTACCGGGAATACCTGCGCCTGATGTACCTGACACGGGCTATCATATTACGAGTCCATGACTGTAAAACATCAAAGACTCTGTACGAGGCTAATTATATATACTCACCTTTCATAATGTCAAGCTTTTTCAAGCTAATCCGCCTAATTATCCGGAAAAAGGGTCGCAACAGTTCCATACAGTGAAATTGTTACACTAACTGTACCGATAAGTCAAATGCTAGGTGATTGGGGTTGGGTTATAGCCGGCTTATGGAACATTACAACTGCTGAATTCAGTTGGAGAGGCGCTGTGTCCTCTTTAGTATTAAAGTGACTAATCCCAGCAGGATGATGCCCAGTCCGATGAGTACGAAGACGTTTGTAGCTATCTCGGCCCAGCCGCCGCCAAGCTGGCTGATATCCACTATCGGTTGAACAATATAGTAAGTAGGGAAAATCCTCCCGACCCACGAGGGGATTTCCGGGAATAGATAGATAAATACAGGCGCGAAGAGCACTATTCCGGCGGTCTTCCAGACGGTAAACAGTGAGGTAATGTCTTTCAAAAAAATACCGAGTATCACACCAATCTCGACTGCCATTATTCCGCCCAGCGCCAGCACCAGGACCAGCAGCAGAGGATGATTGCCGAAAGCCTGATTAATTATCAGTATCAGGACACCCATGAACATGCTTATAATGAGGCCGACCAGCCCCTTTGCGGCGAAAATATCACCGATACTGGCTGGCGTAACGACCAGTGCCTCGAGGGTCCTCTTGGCTTTTTCATTTATTATCGAGGTTGCCGGCAGCATGAGTCCGCCCAGAAACACGGCCAGAAGCACGATTACCGGCAGCAGACGGTCGCCCCAGGGGGTGCTTACCTCGTCACCCAGCGTGATGGTTTCTATATCCACCGGCGATTCCTGCCCGGTCATCTCCCTGATGAGGTTGGTTATCGTTACCGCGATTACGGAGCGGTCTTTGGCCAGGCTTTCTCCCCAGGTGTATGCTTCGACTTCCGCCTTCCCGCCGCCCGTGACCAGGCTGTCAAAATCCGCGGGAAGTGCGATGCCGACATCAACGGCGCCGCTCTCGACCGCCTGCCTGATTTCCGGATTACTGTTATATTCCTTGAGATTCAGTGTATCTAGCTCCTGAATCATGGGTATCAATTGCGAGTTGCCTTCATCCAGGACTCCCAGCTTGGGTTTGCCGGTAAAAAGCGTACCGAAAATCAAGCTTATCATCAGCGAGATGACTATCGGGGCGACAATAGAAAAAATGAAGATATAGCCTCTTGAGCCATGCAGGAATTCCTTACCCAGGATTATGCCTACTCGCTTGAGACTCATTGGACTCTCCTCCTCAAAACGAATATCCCGGTCCAAGTGATAACCAGGCAGTATCCCAATAGAATCAATAAATTGAGCCAGATATCACCCCAACCAGAGCCGAAGTTAGCCACCCGATGCACCGTATCGACCAGGTAATAAGAGGGGAGTATCTTTATCCAGTTTGTAATTGCCCCGGGGAACAGTATGCTGAATGACGGTACCAGTAAAAGAATGAAGGAAGGGATACTCCAGGCAAGTACCGACATGAAGTCCTTGCTCACCGATGATATCAGAAAAGCGACTCCGGTGAACAGCACCGCTCCCAGCAGCAGGGCTAGCAGTATTATCAACGGCCCCTCGCCGAAGCCCCTGACCAGCAACATGAACAGTACCGCCTGCCCGAAGGCAAGCCCGGTGCCGGTGATGCCTTTGGCGATAAACAGTTCTTTAATAGACATCGGGGTTACCAGCAGTGCGTGAATAGTGCCCCGTTCCACCTCTTCGGACAGGAGGTTGGCCAGGCCCATCATCTCCACTGCGAGAATTATGATAGCGAGGAGGGGTCTTAACCTGTCCCGCGGCGGTATCGGTGTGCCCGACACATCCGGCCCCAGAGTTTCCTCGGTCACCTCGATGTTTAAAGGCTGTCCCGTCTGGAGAAAAGCCATCTCTCTGATAATCAGGGCGATGGTATCCTTCATCTCCTGCGGCACATCAGGCGTGAAATAAAGACTGACGGTGGGTTTTTGCCGGGAAGACAGTTTTTCCATGATGTCCGCCGGCAGTGATACTCCGGCAACGTACTTGCCCTCGATGACGCCTTCTTTCAAGGCGTCCACGGAATCCACCGTTTGTACTACCAGGCCCTCTTCCTGTATCTCCTCAAAGGCCGGGAGTGTTACCGGAGCGAAAAGCCCGATTTCAAGATTTTCATTGACCGTGCCCGGCATAACGAAGTAGATAACGATGTAGAAAACAAGGCCAATGACCGTAACGATTGCGAAAAACTTCTTCCTGAAGAAAAGGGAAAAGTCTTTGGCAACCAGGGTGGAGATAATCCGCCAGTTCACTACACAAGCCCCCGTCCGGTAAGGCTGATGAAAATATCTTCCAGTGTAGCCTCTTCGCTGTGGATGGTGATTACTTTTTCCTGTGAAAAGAGTTTCCGGACGGCCTCGGGCGTTTCCGGCGTGTCCAGGTTGATTTCACGGTCCTCAAGCGCGCCGTTATCCCCCGCCACTTTTGCCTTAAGCGCCCGCTTGCCGTGCTGCTGCTTGAGCTGGTGGGGAGTATCCAGCGCCACGATTTTACCCTGGTTCATAAAGGCCACCCGGTCGGAGAGCTTATCGGCTTCCAGCATATCGTGGGTGGTAAGAAATACGGTGGCGCCCCGCTCACGCTCTTCAAGGATAATATTCCTTATCTTCTCGGACGAGGTGGGGTCGAGCCCGGCGGTGGGTTCATCGAGGAAAAGGAGTCTGGGTTTATTGAGTATGGCCCTGGCCACCATGAGGCGCTGTTTCATGCCCTTGGAGTATGTCTCCACTCTGTCTTTGCCCCTTCCTCCCAGGCCCACCCGTTCCAGCAGGGCGTTGCCGTCAAAAGAACGAATCCCGAAAAGGCTGGCGAAAAGGTTGAGGTTTTCCAGGGCGCTCATCTGTTCGTAAAGATTCGTCGTTTCGAAGCAGACGCCGATTTCCCCCTGCACCTTTTCCAGGTTTCTGGCGATATCCATACCGAGCAGACTGGCCTGTCCGCCTTTGGGCTTGAGCTGCCCGGTCAGCATCTTGAAGGTTGTTGTCTTCCCGGCGCCGTTCGGGCCCAGAAAACCCAGTATTTCGCTTTCGGCTACATTAAAGCTGATATGGTCAACGGCGGTTAATTCACCGTACCGGTAGGTCAGTTCTTCGGCTACAATAGCATCTCGCGCCATCTCGTCTCCTTTCCCTCCGGGGCATGGTTTAGTTTATCTGGTTAAGTAGTACCGGACCTAACGTAAATGTCATAGAAACGCTATATATATTTTAGCATCACCGTTATATTTTTGTCTTGCCTGTCTCCCTCCCGGATTGTTTATCGAACGCTCCCTGTTATGCTATAATATGTGCTCAGGACGTTAAAAACCATGACAGGGACAAGACATAAAGCCAGGACTATTGCCCTGCAGGCACTGTATGAGATTGACTCCGTGGCACGGCGACCCGAGACGGTGTTGGAACGCATTCTGTCCGAAGCGGACCTGTCCGAGGAACTCAATGCCTTTGTCCAAGAGCTGGTTGACGGCGCTCTCCGTAACCGGGACGATATAGACGGCAATATACGGAAGTTTGCCCCGGCCTGGCCGGTGGAACAGATAGCGATGGTAGACCGTAATATTCTAAGACTTGCAATCTTTGAGATTTTATTTGATAATAAAGTACCGGTTAAGGTAGCCGTAAACGAAGCGGTTGAGCTGGCAAAGACCTTCGGGAGTGAGAACTCGGCTAAATTCATCAACGGTGTTCTGGGGTCGGTGAGTACGCTGGCCAGCCGGTAGAAAGCTTTTTAAAGGGGGCGAAAGTGGCAACCATCTTTGAGAAAATTAAAGACATAGTTGTGGAGCAACTTGGCGTCGACGAAAAAGATGTCGTGGCCACAGCTAGCTTTGTTGAAGATTTAGGCGCCGATTCACTGGACCTGGTGGAACTGATTATGTCTCTGGAAGAGGCGTTCAGCACTTCGGACCGGAAGGTCGAGATACCGGATGAGGCCGCCGAGAAGATAGTGACCATTCAGGACGCCATTGATTATATTAAAGAACAGGGTGTCGAGGGAGATTAACTTTCAACCGGCGCGGAGTTCATAGAAGTACACACCGGTTCTATCAGAACCAGATAATCTTGATTATCAGGTAAATTACCAGCAGCCATATCAGGATTATCACGGCTGCCGCAACCCACCTTGATTTACTGGAAATCGTTTCCGTTTTTGCTTTTTGCCGGTATTCCTCCAAGACTTCCCCGGGAATCATTTTTAATGCCAGATAAATTCCCGCCGGTACGAGAATCAAATCGTCGAGATATCCCAGTACGGGTATAAAATCAGGGATTAAATCTATGGGGCTTAAAGTATAGGCGATAATTACTATCGCAAGGGCTTTAGCATACCAGGGGGTCCTCGGGTCTTTCAGGGCTAAATAAAGAGCGTATAGCTCTGTTCGGAGCTGCCTTGCCTTCTCTTTCCACTTCATATAAAAGACACGCGTGCGTCCTTTTTCAGTACCGGGGCGTATTTCAGGCGCTCTTTACCCAGGCTACCGCGTTGGTAAATACTTTCAAACCGTCGCCTGATTCCCGCGGGGCTTCTCTCGTCCAGCGGGGGTGCTGCGTCCAGCGGATGAAACGCTCCGGGTGGGGCATCAGGGCGAAGATTCTTCCCGAATCGTCACAGATACCGGCGATGTTCCTTAATGAGCCGTTAGGATTATGCGGATAGCCCGCCGTGGTATCTCCATTTTCATCGGCGTAATAGACCACGGCATTAAGTTTGTCCAGTACGTCTGGCTCCGCCACCAGCTTTCCCTCCCCGTGGGCCACCGGGATATACATGCTTTTCATTCCCCTCGTGAAGACGCAGGGGCTTTTTTCATTGATTTTCAGGTAGACCCAGCGGCACTCGAATTTGCCCGAATCGTTGCTGGTCAGGGTTATCGGTTGGACGGTTTTTCCCTTGATATCGGGGAGAATCCCCGTTTTCACCAGGACCTGAAAGCCGTTGCAGACGCCCATAACGAGCTTACCGTCTTCAACGAACTTCTTAATGTCTTCTCCCAGCCTTAGCCTGATTTCATTGGCAAATATTTTACCCGCGGAGATGTCATCGCCGTAGGTAAAGCCGCCGGGGATGACAAGTATCTGGTAGTCCTTCAGGTTTTTCTCCTTCCGGAAAAGCTCGGTAACCAGAGCCGAGTCTACCCCGGCCCCGGCCATCTCGAAGGCTACCTGCGTTTCAAAATCGCAGTTTGTCCCGGGTGCCCGCAGCATTAGAGTCTTTACTTTAGCCATTTTTTAACCTTCTGAAATAGAATATTACCATCTTAAAGGTTTCTGCCAGGCTTCTTTCAGCTCGGCGATATCGGCGTTAAGCACCACCTTGCCGTCGCGCCCGTAAACCTCAAATTTGTTATCATCCGTTACCCGCCCGATTTCCGAGAAAGCGACGCCGGACATCATCTTCTCGAACTCATCCTTATGTTCCGGGGCAATTTCGGCGAGGAAGCGGGTGTTGGATTCTGAAAACAGGATAAAATCGTCGCGCTCTATTACTTCCGCCAGCGGCACGTTTTTAAGATTGACCGTCATGCCGAGTCCCCCGGCGAAGGCCATCTCCGCCGCCGCCACCCCGATACCCCCCTCGGAGCAGTCGTGGCAGGCTTTAACCATACCCTTTGCCATAGCCGCCGATAGCGTATTCATAAGCTTCCTGGCCTTTTCAGGATATACTTTAGGCGCGCTGTTGCCGATATAGCCGCGGTTGGCGTAGTAATGCGAGCCGCCCAGCTCATTATATGTGTCGCCGATGATATAAACCGGGTCGCCCGCCTGCTTGCAGTCCATGGAGACGGCCCTGCCGGCGTCGTCCGTCACTGCCATGGCGGAGATGAGGAGCGTGGGCGGGATGCAGATGCTTTCATCGCCCGTTTCGTACTCGTTGTAGAGGCTGTCCTTGCCGGATATGAAGGGCGTGCTGTAGACGATGGCCATATCGTAGCAGGCCTGCGCCGCCCGCACCAGCGAGCCGAGCCGGTCCGGCTTTTCCGGGTTGCCCCAGCAGAAATTATCGAGCAGGGCTACCTGCTCCAGGCTGCCGCCGACGGCAATAATCTGCCGCAGGGCTTCGTCGATTGCCGAGGCGGCCATCCAGTAGGTATCGATGTCCCCGTACTTGGGGTTGATGCCGTTGGATACGATAATACCCTTCTTTGAGTCGGGCAGGGGCTGGATAACGGCGGCATCGCCGGGGCCGTCGTTGGCCGCGCCGACGAGCGGTTTCAATACGCTGGAGCCCTGCACTTCATGGTCGTACTGCCTTATCACCCATTCCTTGGAGCAGACATTCCAGGCGCCGAGTATCTTTTTCAGGTCTTCTGTAAGGTCGGCGGGTGGGGCAAAGTCCGGCTCGGCCTGCCGCGGCGGCTGCCATGAAGCCACGGCTTCCAGCTGGGGAAGCCCGCCGTGTAAAAAGGCCATATCGAGGTCGCCGACCAGGTTACCCCGGTAGTATAATTCGAGTCGCTTCGTATCGGTATATTCGCCGATGACGGTGGCTTCGACGTCCTCGTTCCGGAAGAGGGTGAGGATTTGCTCTATCTTGTCCGGCGGAACGGCCAGCAGCATGCGTTCCTGTGACTCGGAGACCCATATTTCGAAGTATGAAAGACCGGCGTATTTCAGAGGTACTTTTTCCAGGTCGACCCGCACGCCGGTCTCTTCTCCGGTTTCACCCACTGCCGAGGAAAGGCCGCCGCCTCCGCAGTCGGTAATACGGCGGTACAGACCCAGGTCGCGTGCCTTGATGATGGCATCGAGGGCCTTCTTTTCGACAATCGGATTACCGATTTGTACGGAACTGGACGAGATGGTCTCGGACTCTTTATTAAGTTCGCCGGAGGCGAAGGTAACGCCGTGGATGCCGTCGCGGCCCGTTTTACCCCCCACCACCACGACGAGGTCGCCGGGCTTCTGCTGACCTTTCTGGCTCATATTCTTCGGCATGAGGCCCACCGTGCCGCAGTAGACCAGCGGGTTGCCCACGTAGCGCTCGTCGAAGACGATAGCCCCGTTGGAAGTGGCGATGCCCATGCGGTTGCCGTAATCGGCTACCCCGGCCCGGACGCCTTTGAAAATACGCCTCGGGTGCAGCACTCCCTTGGGCAGTTCGTCGTGGGACAGGTCGGGTGGGCCGAAGCAGAAGACATCGGTGTTCAGAATGGGTTTGGCGCCCAGCCCCGTGCCCAGGGGGTCGCGTATCACTCCCCCGATGCCCGTGGCCGCCCCTCCGTAGGGCTCCACCGCCGAGGGATGGTTATGCGTTTCCACTTTGAAGCAGATTGCGTACCGGCCGTCGAAGTCTATCACGCCGGCGTTATCTTTAAATACGGAGAGGCACCAGGGCTTGTCCAGTTCCTGCGTGACCCTCATAACGGTGCTTTTCATCAGGTTGTCGATAATCTGCCCGTCCAGCTTGATTTTAGCCTTGAAGGTCTTGTGAATACAGTGCTCCGACCATGTTTGCGCCAGCGTCTCCAGCTCGATGTCGGTCGGTTTTCGGCCAAGCTTGCGGAAGTAGTCCTGGATTATCCTCATCTCCTTGATGTTCAGCCAGAACCTGTCCTTGCTCAAGTCCATCAGGGCTTTATCGTCCATGCCTTCGATGTCGATGGTTTCCAGCTTGAACTGATAGGTTGCCGGCGGCAGCGCCGCGGCCTCACCGCTGCTGGCGACGATGTGCTGGACGACGCTGTTGACCAGCAGCTTATCGCAGATGGACTGCAGCGTATCGCCGGGGAAATCGCCCCACAGCAGGTATTTCCTGGCCGTCCTGACCGCCTCGACGCTGGTTATGCCGAGGTCCATTATGCCCTTCCTGACGCTGTCCTCGACCGGGTCCATAACCCCGGGGTTATAGGCAACCTCGACGAGACGGGCGTCGGCGGGGGGTGCTGTTTCCTGATAGGTATACTCTTCCACAATGGGGTCGGTCAGCAGCTCCCGGCAGATTCTAAGCACTTCTTCATCACTGATTTTGCCTTCCAGCAGGTAAACACTGCTGACCCGGACGCGCTTTACCGTTTTAATACCGAGGTCGAGGATATCCTTTTCCAGCGCTTCCGCCTGGGGGTCGATGAAACCTTCCTTTACCGTAACCTCTATGCGAATCAATTGAAATGCCTCTCTCTCACCTATAATAAAACACTACATCCCCGCCCGTCCATCTACCCGGTTGATAAGGAATGTCAGCCACCGGCTCGGCTCCGCCGTCTGGCCGAAATCGAATTCCGCGTAAGCCGTACCGGCGGCTTCGGCGGAGTATTTCCCGTTTACGGCTTTATTATGCACGAGGTCCACCATACTCTGAAAGGCCCGGCTGTCCATGGCATATGGGAAAAGCGACAGCACATCGAGGACCCGCAGTATGCCGTATTTCACCGCCGGATACTGCAAACTCTTAAATCGCCGGCCGATTCCGAATCCGTACAGGTGCGTCCTTTCTTCCCAGTGCGCCAGCAGCAGGTCGATGGCGCCATTGATTTTGGGATTTTCCCGATATTGCTCGTACTGGCCGAGCAATCTAAGAATATTGAGATTGTCCATCGGGCATGATTCCCTGCCGAAGTTATCACCGTAGCAGTCCCAGCCGCCGTTGGACATCTGTGTGCTGAAGATATCATGGATGTATTTTCCTATTCGCGTGTCTTCCCGGTAGCCCATCATGGCCAGCGAAGACAGAAGAATGGCTGACATGCAATAGTAGTTATCCTGGACATTCGGCGGGATGGTAAAGGAGCCGTTTCCTGATTGAAAGCGGAATATTCCCTCCGCTTCGCTTTCCAGTCCGGCATCGCGGACGGTAAGCCCGATATCGGCCAGGAAAAAGAGGTCCCAGTAGGCCTTGCCGGCCTCGGTGTAATGCACCCTCCCGGTCTTCAGGGCCGGAATGCCGGCGCTGCCGCCCTTAAGCCTGCTTATGATTCCCCTGATTGAGCTGTCCTGAAGAACCGGACTGACATCCGGTTGTGTGTCCAGAAGCTGGAGTTCGACGGCATACTTGAGCCAGGCGGGGCCTTCCAGCAACCAGTCGAGGACTTCTTTATCCAAATTCGCGCCTGCTTATCTACTCTCCCGGCATTTTTTGGGGGTATTCTGACCCTTATATTTTAGCGTTTTTTTTAGCGGACGTAAAGCCTGCGCCACGAATGATTAACCGCGAAAATAAATAAGGCGAACCTGTTTTTATTGGACTGTAAAAGTGGTAAAATTCCTAGACTATAGTGGTAGTCCGGCAGGGTTATGTTATTTATTTAATTGCCGTTTTGTGACTTTTATCTTTGCAGCACCCGCCGGTTGGTGGTTAAATAGATACAGTTGGATTTAATTTGATAGGAGAAACCTGATAGAGAACGGACTTTCCTGAAAACAAACCGTCCGAAAGGAGAGATGCCATGTTGAAACTATCGACAACATCCAAACTGGGGACGCAAGAGGTTATCAAGCGGGCCGTGAAATTCTTCGGTCCCAATGGCTACGGTCTTGAGGTCAAGGAAGAAGATAAATGCTGCGGCCAGTTTGAAGGCGGCGGTGGTGGTGTGAGAGTTATTGCATCCACGGAGAAAAAGGGCAGCACCGTGGATATCGAATCCCGGGAATGGGATTACCAGGTAAAAGAATTCATCGGTAAAATTAAATAAATAGCCGTGACGGATAACAAAATCCGTCAGGAAATAAATCATGCTTAAAGGGAGGATGAAAAATGGCTTATGAGGCAAAAGACTATAGCAGGCTTATCGGCATGGACGGCTTTAGCGAGACGCTTCTGACCAACCATTTCACCCTTTACCAGGGCTACGTGACCAATACCAATAAGTTGGTGGATATACTGGCTACGATGCTGAAAGAAGGCAAAACCGCTACTCCGGAGTACGCCGAGCTTAAGAGGCGTTTCGGTTTCGAATTTAACGGTATGCGCCTCCACGAATACTACTTCGGGAACCTGGGAGGCAAGACCCCCCTGGATAAGTCCGGGTCTCTCGCGAAGAAACTGGCCGATGCTTACGGCAGCTACGATGTCTGGGAGCAGGACTTCCGGGCCACCGGGGCGATGCGCGGCATCGGCTGGGTGGTGCTTTACCGGGACGATGTAACCGGCGGGCTGTTCAACCAGTGGATTAACGAGCATGAGGTCGGCCATCTTGCCGGCTGCCGCCCTATCCTGGTGATGGACGTTTTTGAGCATGCCTTTATGATTGACTACGGTCTGAAGCGGGGAGATTACATAACAGCGTTCTTCAAGAACATCAACTGGAAAGCGGTAGCCGACAGAATAAAGTAAGCCTGCCCGGTTTCAACTATCATTTATTACGCTTCAGCAGACTTCGTAGCGTCTCCTCAAGCTGCTTGATGCTGTACGGCTTGGCGATAACCGCGCTGAAACCGTATTTCTTATATTCGGACATTATCGGGTCGGTGGCGTAACCGCTGGATACAATCGCTTTAACGCCGGGGTCTATCTGCCTTAATTTTATTATAGCCTCTTTGCCGCCCATGCCGCCGGGGATAGTCAGGTCCATGATAACGGCGTTAAACGGTTCTCCCGCTTCCATTGCCCGGCTGTATTTCTCCAGCGCTTCCTCTCCGTTACGGGTCAGTACCGCTTTATAACCGGCCAGGCTTAGCATGTTCTTTAGCATTGACCTGATAATCCTTTCGTCGTCCATTACCAGAATCCTGCCTCCGGTCTGTATGGTATGTTTCCGTTTCAGCTCCTTTTTTACCCTGGCCGGCTTTCTTGTTGCCGGGAGAAAGATACGGAAAATTGTACCGCTATCCTGGGCGGGTTCGGCGGTAATATAGCCACCGTGGTTTTTAATAATGGAGTAGGCCGTGGAGAGACCCAGTCCGCTCCCCTTCTTTTTGGTGGTAAAATACGGCTCGAATATTCTCTGGTAATGCTCTTGGGAAATGCCGATGCCCGTGTCCCGCATCTCTATATGGACGTAATTGCCTTTCGGGAGGGGCAGGGCGCTCATTTTCTTTAAAACCGAGTTCGCAAGTGTTATTTTAAGAACTCCCCCCGAGGGCATTGCTTCATCGGCATTGATGACTATATTATGAATGACCTGGTTAAGCTGCCCTTCATCGGCTTCTACCGGCCAGAGGTCGTCCGGCAGGGACAATTCCAGCTTGACGGCCGAGCCTCTCAAGGCGAAGGTAGCCGCCTCTTTACATAGTGTGCCTATGTTGATTATTCTCTTAACCGGCTTGCCTCCTCTGGCGAAAGTCAGCAGCTGTTGCGTCAGGTCTCTGGCGCGTATGGCTGCTTTTTCCGCCTCGTCCAGCGTTTTAGAAGCATTTTGCGGCAGGTCTGCATAACTCTTGGCCAGTCCGATATTACCCATGATTCCGGTAAGAAGATTGTTAAAATCGTGCGCGATACCGCCGGCCAGGGTGCTTATCGATTCCAGCTTGGCGCCTCTCAAGCGTTCTTCCTCCGTAAGTTTATATTCCTCCTCGAGGCTGATGTCATGAAGGGCAAACGCAATATCCGTAGCGACTTCGTCAAACAGGGTCATCTCGTCCTCGTCGGATAGCATTTCTTTCGGCGCCGAGGCGCACAGGATGCCGTAGGTACTTCCTTCATATTCAAGCCTGATCGCCAGGCCGCATGAATCGGCGGGAGCGGAATGCAGCGGGCACTCGAGGCAGGTTGATTGCGGATTTCTGATTACGACGACCTTTTCTTTACTTAATGCTTTCTGGACGCATGGTGGGTACTCTCTCCGCTTAAGCAGTTCGAGCAATGGTGAAAGGTCTCCGCTCCTGGACTTTTCAGCGAAGGTCAGCAGCCTGCGGGAGTCGTCCAGCAGGGCAATCCAGGCGCTGTTGAAGCTGTGGCTTTCAACGAGGGCATTACAGATGCCCCTGATGAGCCTGTCGCGGTCCTTTTCCCGCGTTATCAGCTGGTTAACATTGCGGATGGAGCGCAGCGCGCGGTTGAGGTTATTAATTCTTTCCTCGGCTTTCTTACGCTCGGTGATGTCCTGAAAAGTTCCTCCTACTTTGACCGTCTTCCCATCTTCTTGATAAGCTTTACCGATTGCGTGAACCCAACGGTGATTTCCCTTTGCTGTGATAAACGGTAGTTCTAGGTCATATGGCTCTCCAAAGTCTATAGCTCTTCGTACTGCCTCGGACATAACTGGAACAGCTTCGGGTGCGTAGAAGCTGATTCCTTTCTCTACAGTCGGTTGAAAATCCATATCTACTTCATGAATACGGTAAACCTCTTCAGTCCACGTCTGCTCAAGCGTATCAGTGTCAAATTCCCAACCACCAACCTTCGCCATCTTACCAGTCTCATCTAAAAGATCCTTATGCTTTAGCACTGCCTCCTCGGCCCGTTTACGCTCTGTTATGTCCTGCGTTAGCTCAACAACACCTGTGATATCGCCGTTCGCATCCCGTATAGGATAACCTCTTATGGACCATATCCTCCCGTCGTTAGTAGTCATTTCTGTTTCCTGTGGCTGGCCGGTTTCACGGGTGCTAATAATTGGGCAGCCTGCACAAGGTTCGCTACGCTGTTGCCATATCTCATAACAATGGCGTCCTACCATTTGTTCATAAGCTAAGCCAATTGATTCACTTGCAGCCCTGTTTGCCCATAAAATCCTGTGTTCCAGGTCTTGATATGCCACAAGCTCCGTCATACTGCTCAAGATAGCGTCTTTTTCAACTTCGGATTCCCTAAGTGCCTCTTCCGCCCGCTTACGCTCGGTGATGTCCTGTGCAAAACCTATTAGACCGACTGCGATGCCGTTTTCAT
>CAYPDM010000008.1:0-37381 GCA_964409485.1 uncultured Dehalococcoidaceae bacterium
CTTCCCATCCCCAGGCTTCGTCCGTCTTTTGCCACTGACCGAACTGGCAGGGTACTCGCTGGAACTGCGAGTCTTTTTCAAATAAGACGCGTCCCCACATAGTAACCAGGTCGGTTTCACCTAATGCCTTGTTAACGGCATCCGCATCGAGGGTGCCTGCCCTTTCGATAGCATCAAACAGTGTCTGGGCCACCGCGTAATTCCATCCAATGCCCTGTGCCAGCGGTTCTCCGGTGGTTTCATACCATCTGTCCGCCAGGGTCTGCGGCGTTTGGCCATCGATACCTTCGGCGTTAATCATGGACGGTGTCCAGTAGACCTCCATGCCGACGCCGTCCGCAAGGTCGCCGCCCCAGGATACTATCTCTTGATAGAACATGGCGCCCCTGGTCGCGAAAACAACCTTGGGTTCAAAGCCCTGTACCATGCACTGTTTCAGCACCGTACCGACATCGGGTGCCGGGCAATTGCCCCAGAGTATCTCACAGCCGGCATTCTTCCATTCCTGTATCAGGGACGAAAAATCGTTTGTTCCGGGGGGATAGATGCCAAACTGGTCGGCGGCGCGGTAGCATTCATAGCCCTGCTCGGCGACAGCACCGGTGAATCCCATGTACCAGCCTCTGCCGTCGGGGTCATCAAAGGCAAAGACAGCCGCTTTCTTGTTGGTATCCTCGGCGAAGGCAGCCAGCGCGCCGAACCATGTAGGCATCATCAGGAAACCGGGCTGTTCCGCCCGGAAGTCATCCGGCGCAGCCGGGGTGCCGATGGAAAAACCGAACGCCCAGCTATAGTTCCAGGGCGCGGCGGCCGCTTCACGTATGCCTAACCAGGCTTCGTAAGTGCCCACACCGAATACGGCCGGAATCTTATATTTTTCCGCTATCATCGCGGTACCCTGGCGCAGAGTGGGTACCTCAAAATGCCCTCCGAGGAAGTTTACCTTATCATTTAAAATCAGGTCTTCGGTGAGAGGCCCAACCTTTAACGGATCACTCTCGCAGTCGCGGGTTATCCACCTGACGGGTATTCTGGTATCGTATTCCTTTACGTATATACCGCCCTTTTTATTGATATCCTCGACAGCTGCTTCTGTTCCGAAGCTTGATACCCCTCCAAATACCGCATAAGGGCCCGTATATGAAACGGTATCACCGATGAGAATTTCTTTCGGAATGTCCGGTGCCGGTGCCGGCGCGGGTGCGGGGGCCGGCGCGGGCGCTGGTTCTGGTTCAGGTTCGGCACATCCGCCGATAAATGTAACTATAATTACGGTAATAACCAACAGCAGTAAACCGGGTACTCTCAACCTCTTCCACATATTAAAATACCTCCGCTATTCGCATAAATTTGCCTTTTAGCCTGTTATAACATATCACATAATCGGGCCTCCTCTCAATTGTAGAAATATTTGGTCCGCATGGGCAAACGTGTACGTGATTTTGTTATTTAATATTCAGCCCGGGTGATTTTTTTCTATGCGCGTTTTCTCGTTTGCGGGTAGGATTTTACTGCTGATTGTATAACATAGCCGTAAACGCTTTGTCAAGTATAGTAATAACATAGTCACAATTAACGCATACATTATGTAAAACCGTGGTACGCGGCTAATGCCTTAAGGCCGGGCTTTGTTGACAAATTCAAGTGTTTATAGTAGCATTCCCATCGGTACGCATGGCCTTTCAACAGCTGATACCGGATGCGGATAGCCAACCAGGAACTTAATTTTTAAAGGGGGAAACGTATGTTAGACCAGACCAGTCAATGGTATAAATTGCAGTACCCGGAGTGTTTCGTCGATGAAGAAGCACGAATGATGCAGAAGGTGATTTCTGATTTTGTGGACAAAGAAATTATACCGGTTCGTGATAAAATTGACGATGACGTAACCCATGAAGAACTTATTAACCCTATCCTGAAAAAATTACAGGTTGACCTTGGCTGCCAGACAAATATGATACCGAAAGATTACGGCGGCAACGAGATGCTCTCCATAGTAGCCGGAGCTTTGAAGCAGGAGCAGATTGCGCGCGGCGATTACGGCATAAGCATGCACAGCGCCGTTACCGACTGGGGCTGGACGCCGGCCACCCTGGCCTACCTCATGGCGCCCACTCCGGAGGCGAAGGCGTGGGCGAAAGCGGTGCTCGATGAGTTTGCGCCCGCGTTCGTCGGTAAGGAACATAAAGCCGCCTGCTTTAACATGAGTGAATCCGAGTCCGCCTGCGACATCGAGAACATAACGAATGAAGGCAAGACGATAGGAGTGAGGGCTAAACTCGAAGGTAATGAGTGGGTTATCAACGGCAACAAGTTCTGGGCGTCCAATGCGGGCGTGTCAGACCTCAATTGCGTGATATGCAATATAGACCCGAAGATGGGGAAAGACGCCTTCGCCCTGATTTACGTGCCCGAACCCTGGGAGGGAGTTTCCCACGGTAAATTCGAGGTTAAATGCGGCATGCAGGCCGACAGGAACACCTCCACCTATTTTGATAATGTCAGGGTGCCTAAAGAGTGGGGACTGCAGGGACCGGTGGCCTGGTCTATCTTTGAATCAACCGTATCGGCTCCCATGCCTCTTAACGCGGGACACACCATAGGAATCCTGCAGGGCGCCTTCGACGTACTGCTTGAGTACACCCAGGAGAGGGTAGCCGGCGGCAGGCCGATTTGCCATCACCTTTCCGCGGCCATGATTCTGGGCGAGATAGCCTCGTTTATCACGGTGGGAAGAGCCGCCTTCCTGGAACTTGCCCACGAGTACGACCGCATGGACATCTACGGGATGTGGAACACCAGAAGCATGTGGGCGAAGGGACATGCCGTGCACGCTTACATCACCCGGACCGTGCCGAAACTCATTCTGAAAGGAATGGAGTTAATGGGGTCTTACGGTTACGTGCGCGAAAATCACTACGAGAAGTATTACCGGGACGCGCCGATATCCAAGCTGGTGATGGGCGGCAGCCATCTGGGCTATTTCGCCACGATGCGGCAGTTCTACGACCTTGATTTCTCTTCATTCGGACCGGGTAAATTCGACGACCCGACGAAGAGTTAACAACCTTTATTGCAGCACTTTACACGGGCAGATATTACTTCTGCCTCCGATGGTCAGCGGGGTCGGAGCCAGCAGGCTTTTGCTTAATGCGCAGACAAACACCAGGCTTTGGTCTTTTTCGCGTCGGCTTCGACCTCCTCGTCCGTCCGGAAATCGCCTGCCCCGCAGCTATCATAGTGGGTCATACTGGCGGTGTCTCTGACTTCCTTGGATAAAGGAGGCTGCGCCGCATATCCCACCACCATCATGTCGTAAATCTTTAGAGGTTCCGGTATGCCGATAATTTCCTTAATCTTTCGCTCTGCTTCCTGACCGGCTGTGGCCGAATACCATTGCGAAGCCAGCCCCATCGAGGCGGCGGCCAGGTGCATGTATAAAAAGGTGCTGGCCATGCTGGAGCAGAAGATACTGGCGACCTGCGTATCGTTCTCCTGGGCACGGTCGGGCAACCCCATCTTCGCCCTCCAGTCACACAGCGCAATTATAAAAACCGGCGCATCGCGGAAGCTTGCCCGCGGCGAATCGGTCTGTTGCGGATTTTTTATAGGCGGCCCGTGACGTTCAAGTGCGGCGACGATTTTATCCCGGCACTCCTTTTCTCTAACCACGACGAATTCCCAGGGCTGGGTGTGAAACCCGGAAGGAGCCCAGCGCGCCACCTCGATTATTCTGGTAATGCACTCATCCGGCACGGGGTCGGGTTTAAACTGACGTACGGTACGTCTTTTCTTTACCAGTTCCAGCAGAATGTCATAAGGCTCAACTTTGCACATGATTTTTCTCCATTCGCGTTATGCTAAGGAATTCAGATACGGTAAGCGCATTCTACCACATCCGTCAGCCGCTTCCAACATGGCTGCATGCAGTAAAACATGTCAGGAGTTAGTTTAGCGTTTGGGCAGGTACGGATCGCCGGCCAACAATTACTCTAAAGACGCCGCCGCCAGTATATCCGGCACCACTTCTTCCCTGCCGATGGCCATGATGTGGACGCCGTCGCAGACGGCACCTTTCTTCAGGGCGGCAATGGTACGCCCGGCGATTTCAATCCCCTTGGCCAGCATCTCTTCCTTGGGCACCGCCGACAACTCGTCGATGAGCTCCTGCGGAACAAATATACCGGGTACGTTTTCCGTCATGTATTTAGCCATGCGCGCGGATGACAGCAGGACAATCCCGGCGAGTATTTTAGTATTAAACTTACGGGCGTAATCCATAAATTTTGTGAAATTCTCCAGGTCGTAGATGGCCTGTGTCTGGAAGAACTCGGCGCCGGCCTCGATTTTCTTCTCAAACTTGATAAGCTGCGGCTCGATGGGCTGCGCCTCGGGGGTGACGATAGCCCCGGCACAGAACTCCACAGCGCCGTCCAGATTATTGCCTCCCAGGTCCTGCCCCTCTGTCAGCTGGCGGACTGTCATCAGCAATTGCAGGGAATCGAGGTCGAAGACTCCTTTAGCCTCCTTATGGTCGCCCACCGGCACGGCATCGCCGGTCAGACAGAGGACATTTTTAATGCCGCGACTGTAAGCAAAAAGGAGGTCAGCCTCCAGGGCCATACGATTGCGGTCGCGGCAGGTCATCTGCATGATAGGCTCGCCGCCTTTCTCGATGACGGCCAGGGCGCCTCCCAGCGAGGGGAAGCGCATCACGGAGCTCTGGTGGTCGGTAATATTCAGCGCGTCCACCTTATCCTTGAGAAGGTCGATATGGTGCAATAGCTTTTCAAGGTTCGTTCCCTTGGGCGGGGCGACCTCGCTGGTAACTACGAACTTACCGGAATCAAGGACTTCTTTGAAACGTGATACCATTATCCTAACCCCCCTTACTGGACTCTAATAGCCCGCGGCCTCGGTACGACGTGGTGGTTGCGGGGTGGCTGGTACCGTCGCATAAGGTCGAGCCTGCCCTGCTCCTTCAATCGATTATAAATGAGAGTCCAGGCGCAGTCTTTCTCCTTATCGACCTCGCACTTGCCGTTATTGGTGCCGCCGCAGGGCCCGTTGACCAGCCCCTTGTGGCAGGCGGTGATGGGGCAGATGCCGGCGGTCTCTCCGAGGATGCACTGGCCGCACTGGGCACAGGCCTCGCGGAAATAGCCGGGCGTTTCCTCCACGCCGATGAAGAGCGTATCCACCGCCGGAATTATCGGTTTATCAATATACAGGTTCATGCGGTGTACGCCCAGGGCGCAGCTCAACGAGAGAATGGCATCGGCATTGCGGATGAACTGCTCATTCTCCTTCATGGCAACCTCGGTCATGTCATCGCAGGCGGTGGGAATAACCGTGGTGCCGGTAACGCGTTTGCCCATCTCCTGGAGATGCCCCTTCATTTCTTCGACCTGTTCGATACCGCCGGTCTTGGTCATGGTGGTGCAGGTGCCGCAGCCGACCACGAATATCTTATCCAGTCCGTTAAGGCTCTGCTGTATATCCTCAATCGACTTTTGTCTGGTTATCGATTTCATAGCTAATCCCTCCCGCTATTGATAATTTCCACCGGCGTATGGTTACTCCTAACTTTCAAGGTCGCACCTCAAGCACCTCTTTGCCTCACGCCGGGCTACATCCTCGGTAAACCCGAGTTCTATCTCGTCAAAGCTGGCTCTCCTGTCCGGGAGTGGCAGCGTCTTAACTTTAGACCTCGGTTTCAGCTCCCATGACTCCTCAAGCTCCGGGGCAGCCCCTTCAGCTACTTCCACTTTACGGTCGTAAATCTCTACCCTCGAATCATCTCCCCTCAAGTACTTGTCGATAGCCATGGCTCCCCTTCTTCCGGCGGCGATGGCCTCGACGACCATGCCCGGCCCGGTTACGAAGTCGCCGCCGGCGAATACACCGGGGACGTTTGTAGCCAGGGAATTACTATCGACCACCAGTGTCTCCCAACGGGTGCGTTCCAGTTCGCTGTCCACCGGCAGGAACGAAAGGTCGGGCGCCTGGCCTACGGCGGCGATAACCGTATCCGCTTCGGCGGTAAACTCCGAGCCGCTTATGGGAACGGGGCGCCTCCGTCCGCTGTCGTCGGGTTCTCCAAGCTCCATCTGAATGCACTGGAGTCCTGTAATCTTCCAGTTATCGCTGGATATCCGCGTGGGGCTTGCCAGGAAATTGATATTAACGCCTTCGGCAACGGCCTCTTCATACTCGATGTCGGACACCGGCATCTCATCGCGGGAGCGTCGGTAGTAGATACTGGCATTGTCGGCGCCGAGGCGTAATACGGTCCGGGCGGCATCCAGGGCGACGTTACCACCCCCCACGATGGCCACTCGCCGGCCTACGTTTACCTCCCTGCCCAACCTCACGTCGCGGAGGAACCTCAAACCGTAATAAAGGCCTTCAATATCCTCGACCTCCCCGGGTATGCCGAGTCGCTGGCTGCGCTGGGCGCCAGCTGCTATAAATACCGAGGCAAAACCGTCTTTTTTTAAATTCTCAACCGTAAAATTGGTGTTAATCGGAGTATCGTATTTTATCTCCACCCCCCGCTTGATGATATAGTCTATATCCTGCTGTATGGCGGCTCGCGGGAGTCGGAACTCCGGTATGGCTACCGATAGCATTCCTCCTCCTACGGGAAGGGCTTCAAAAACCGTCACCGGATAGCCCGCCTGCGCTAAAAAGTAGGCGCAGGCCAGGCCGGTCGGGCCCGCCCCAACCACGGCTATCCTCTCTTTCTTAGTTACCGTGAAAGGCTCGATATCGCCGATTTCCGAGCCATGTTCCGCATACCAATCGGCGGCGAAGCGCTTCAGCGTCCTGATAGCCACAGGCTCATCCAGTTCGCCGCGACGGCACCGTCCCTCGCAGGGATGGTGACAGATACGACCGCACACGGCGGCGAAGGGATTACGCTCCCGGATGGTCTCAATGGCTTCCTTATATTCGCCATCGGCGATATGGGCGACGTATTTGGGGATATTGATACCCGCCGGGCAGGTATGCTGGCACGGCGATATCATCAGGGTTTCACAGACCGCCGCCGGGCATTTCTTCTCCCGTATATGCGCCTCGTATTCGTCACGGAAGTAGTTAATGGTGGAAAGTATCGGATTGGGGGCCGTCTGCCCCAGCCCGCAGAGAGAGCACTCTTTAACCGTTTTAGCTATCGAAAGCAGTGACTCTATATCCTCGTCGCGTCCCCTGCCCTCGGTAATCCTGGTAAGAATTTCCAGCATCTGGCGGGTGCCCAGTCTACAGGGAGTGCATTTTCCGCAGGACTCGCTCTGGGTAAAACTTATGAAGAACCTGGCCACTTCCACCATGCAGGTAGCCTCGTCCATGACGACCATGCCGCCGGAGCCCATGATTGAGCCAAGCGCGGCGAGCGTCTCGTATTCTATGGGTGTCTCAATGAAGCGGGCGGGAATGCAGCCGCCGGAAGGCCCGCCGGTCTGCACCGCTTTAAGCTGCCTGCCGCGGGGGATGCCGCCGCCGATTTTATAGATGATATGGGACAGCGGCGTGCCCATGGGCACCTCGACCAGCCCGCTGTTTTCTATTTTACCGGATAGAGCGAACACCGCCGTGCCCCGGCTCTTCTCCGTGCCGATTCCGGCAAACCAGTCGGCGCCTCTCTCGACGATAACCGGAACCGTAGCCAGGGTCTTGGTATTATTTATAATAGTCGGTTTGCCGTCCAGGCCTGAATTAGCCGGGAAGGGGGGGCGGGGACGGGGCATGCCGCGCTTGCTTTCGATTGAGGCTATCAGCGCCGTTTCCTCTCCGCAGACAAAAGCCCCGGCGCCTTCCTTGATATGCACCGTTAAATTAAAATCCGAACCGAGTATATTCTTACCAAGGTAATTCCTCTCCTGCGCCTGTTCCAGCGCCGTATGCAGTCGTTTTACCGCCAGCGGGTACTCGGCGCGGACATAGACATAGCTCTCGTCGGCGCCGATGGCGTAGGCTGCTATCGCCAGGCCTTCCAGGACGGCATGAGGGTCGGCTTCCAGTATGGAACGGTCCATGAAGGCACCGGGGTCGCCTTCATCGGCGTTACAAATCATGTACTTTTTATCGCCGGGTGCATTATGGCAAAATTCCCACTTGGTGCCGGTGGAGAAACCGGCGCCGCCCCTTCCCCGCAGACCCGAACGCTTAATTTCTTCAATTACTGCTTCCGGCTTCATGGTGAAGACGGCTTTTTTCAGCGATTCATAACCGCCCCGCTCAAGATAATCGTCAATCCGCTCCGGGTTAATCTGGCCGCAGTTTCGCAGGACAACCCTGCTCTGCTCCCGGAAAAATTTAATATCGGCGTAACGCGGGATGGTCTGGCCGGACGACGGGTCGACATACAGCAGCCGGTCCACCAGCCGGTTTTCCTTCAGGTGACTGCGGACAATCTCGGGAACATCGTCTTCGGATACCTTGCAGTACATGATGTCTTCCGGTTCCACGAGCACCGTGGGTCCCTGCTGGCAAAAGCCGTGGCAACCGGTCGGCTTAACGCTGACCTCAAGCCCCAGCCGCTCTATCTCTTCCTCGAGGCGCTTGCGCACCTCCTCCGAGCCGGGGCAGCCCGACCCGCAGCAGACGAGGACTTCCCGGTGGCCGTTGGGCGATATCTTAGCTCTCCGCTTCGGCATGTTTGCTCCCTCCGTAATGGCCGAAGATTGCGGCTACTTTTTTAGGATTCATATTACCATGGATGTTTTTATTCACTACGAGGTTTGGCGCCAGGGCGCAAACCCCTATACAGGCAACCGTCTCCAGCGTATACTGCATATCATCGGAGGTCTGACCTTCTTCTAAGCCCAGGTGCTGCCTGACCAGCTTCAGGATAGTCTTGCCGCCGCGTACGTGGCAGGCGGTGCCCCGGCAGACCCTGACGATATTCCGGCCCCTCGGCTTCGTGTACAGCTGGGAATAGAAGGTAATCACTCCCTGCACCTGGCAGGGGAACAACCCCAGGGCGCCGGCGATACGCGGTATAACCTCGGGGGGGATATAGCCGACCTTCTCCTGAATCTCCTGCATCAGGGGTATCAGCGCCCATTTTCTTCCCTGATAACCCGCGATAATCTTCTCTATTTGCTTCAAGTTTACCCGGGGTGCTTTCTTCGCTTTAGCCATTATCGGCAATCCTTTCCAGCCTTACCGCACATGATTTGAGCGCCGGGGTTTTAACCTTCTGGTCAAGTACAACCGGAAACAGGCTATAAACAGGACTATCCGGGTAGGATATCGGCATAAAGAGCAGGCCGCGCGACAACGCGTTACTGATTTTGGCGGTTGCGGTAAGTTCTCCCTCTGCCGAGACGGCCTTTACGGTATCGCCGTCACCTATGCCCATGTCGGCGGCGTCGTCGTTGCTTATCTCCAGGAACGCTTCCGGAGAGAACCGGGCTAACCGGGCTGACCGTGTACTGCGCGTACCGGCGCCAAAGTGATATCGGCTGGAGCCAACTATTAAAGTAAAGGGATACCCGTTGCTTCCCGCTTCATGCGGAGTATATTCCACGGGTAAAAACCGACCGAAACCGCTGGGGAAAAGGCCTTTATGTAAACGCCTGTTTCCATAATAGTTTTCTTCCTCTTCAGCCCAGTCCGATTCTATGGCATCGCTCTCGACACGGGTAACATGATGGTAGAACGGGACCATTTCTTCGATTTCATTCCACACTTCCTGTTGAGATTTATACGGCAGCGGGGAATTCATTTTACCGGACAGTTCCAGTATTATTTCTGCATCGGGCAGGCTTTCGCCGAAAGGCTCGATGGCCCTGGTTAACGGCTGGACCCTCCCCTCGAAATTGGTAAAAGTGCCGGACTTTTCGGCGAAGCTGGCAGCCGGCAATACCACCGAAGCCAGCTCTGCGGTTTCCGTCATGAACATTTCCGTGACCACCAGAAAGTCGAGCTTTGCCAGAGCTTCCTTAACCAGAGATGTTTGAGGGAAGCTCGCCGCCGGGTTTTCTCCCATGATGAACATCGCCTTTACTTTTCCATTCCCCGCCGCTTCTATCATCTCCCAGGCTGTTAATCCGGCGTTATCCGGTAGAGCGCAGCACCAGCGTTCCTCGAACCTTTTTCTGTCTTGAGCGTTATTAATATTCTGATAACCGGGAAGAAAATCAGGCAGGGAGCCCACATCGCAGGCCCCGAGGGCATTATTCTCCCGCTGCAGGGCAAATATTCCGCCGTGCCTCCCTGCATTCCCGGTGAGCATGGTCAGATTGGCGATGGCAATAACGGCATCGGTCCCGCTGACATGCTGGGTAATACCGTTCCCGTAGACGATAGAGGTTTGCTCGGCGCCGGCAAGGATACGTGCGGCCTTCTGCATTTCCTTCTTCGGTATGCCGGTAATTTCTTCCGCGTATCCGGACGTATGCTTTTTCAGGCTATCGGCCCACCGGGCAGAGTTATCCGTCATGCGGGTAACGAATTCTATATCCATTTTCCCTTCGCTGATAATCACCCTGGCCAGTTCATTAAGCAGAGCTACATCGGTACCCACCCGGGGCTTGAGCCACATACGGGCGAACTGTGCCAGCGGTGTATGGCGGGGGTCGACGACGATTAAATCAGCCCCTTTAAACCTGACAGCCCGTTTGATGGCATAAGCTACTGCGGGGGCCGAAATTTCCGGGTCGGCCCCGATGACCATTATCGTCCGTGATTTTTCCAGAGAACCGAGAGTGCCGGTAGTGCCGGCATAGCCGATGGATGTGCCGAGTCCCACCCGGCTTGCCGCGCTGTAGAGGCGACTGCCGTTATCAATGTTATTGGTACCCAGGACAACGCGAGTGAATTTCTGCAGCAGGTAATTTTCCTCGTTGGTGCACTTGGAAGAGCCGAAGACGGCTATAGCATCGGCGCCATGATTCTCTTTTGTCCGGTTGAGTTCATCGGCCACCCGCGACAGCGCTTCCTCCCAGGTAGCTTCCTGGAACTGGCCGTCTATTTTAATCAGGGGATGGAGCAGTCGCTCCGGACTGTGAATAAAATCGTATCCGTAACTCCCCCGCACACACAGTGTTCCGCTGTTGACCTGCCCCTCCGGGGGCGGCCTGGAATTTATTACTCTGCCGTCCTTGACTCCCAGGCAAACGGTACAGCCGCAGCCGCAATAAGGACACACCGTGGTGACCACTTCCGTCACCGTGCCGGTGTAAGCCCTCTCCTTCTCCATCAAAGCGCCTGTCGGGCAGATAGCCACGCAGGTGCCGCAGAAAGTGCATTCCGATTTCTCCAGCGGCATATCGTTCAACGTCGCCGGCCTGACCGCAGTTCCGCGGTCGATATAGTCGATAGCGCCCTCCACGACCAGTTCCTGGTCGGCCCTGATGCACTTGCCGCACATGATACACTTGGAGAGGTCGCGCTCGATGAACGCATTAACCTCCTCAATCACGTCCAGCTGCGGAATTCTCTGGAACTCGACAAGGCCGATACCCATCTCGGAAGCCAGCTTGCGCAGTTGACAGCGGTTCCCTTTATCGCAGACAAGACAGGAATCGGGATGGCTGGCCAGCAATAGCTTGAGGATTTTCTTGCGGTGCTCCACTACCCTGGGTGAATTTGTCTTGATGACCATTCCCGGCGATATAGGCGTCACGCAGGAAGCCAGCAAGGCACCGTTACGTTCATTCTCCACCAGGCAGAGACGGCAGGCGCCAACCGAAGCCAGATTCGGGTCGTGACAGAGAGTGGGGATATATACCCCGGATTCCCGGGCCAGGTCCAGGATAGTAGTGCCCGGGTAACCGCTTACCTCGACGCCATTCAGGACAATCGTAATGACTTCCACTCAAGCCGTCTCCCCATCCTGTGCGCGTGGCTGGAGGGATTCAATCCATGACTGGTCACCCCTTGCCACGGAACGGATGCCGGTCAACAGCCGGGAACTGGCAGCGGCTTTAGGGATAAACCCCACCGCCCCTACCTTTTTACTGGCCAGGACATTCTCTTCGTCGTCGTATTGCGTCAGCATCAAGACCTTGGCAGTCTTCTGCTTCTGGCATATCTCCCGGGCAGCGTCCAGGCCGTTCATCACCGGCATAATAATGTCCATCACCACGACATCGGGAATAAGCTCCATGGTCTTATCCACCGCTTCTTTCCCGTTGACAGCTTCGCCGACGACCTGCATATCCCGCTGCAGGGTAAGCACCGACCTTATACCGTCCCTTACCACCGCGTGGTCATCAACAATCAGTATTCTGATTTTCTTGGTTGCCCTGTCCAGCAGGGCCTGGATACGGGGTATCAGGGCAAGGGATTCAACAGGCTTGGCAAGAAAATCTTCTGCATCTATCTGCATGCCTTCGTCCATTCTCCAGCCTTTAAGCAGCTGTTTTTCCGGCGGGGCATTGATAACCATGATAGGCAGATTCCCAAACCCTAGAGTCTGCTTCATCCACTTGTGGAACAGAAAGGCATCCCCGCGGGGCATAATCGTGCCCAAGATAATGGCATCGGGCTCGTGAGAGCGTACCGAACTTTTAGCTTCTTCCTGGTCACCGGCGGTAACAATGGTATAGCCTTCTTTTTCCAGAGTTCTCTTTATTTCTTCTACAAACTCTGCTTCGTCATCTACAATCAGTATCGTCTGGTTCTTTTCCATTCCAAGCCTCCTTTCACCGGGAGCGCCTTTAAGTACCACTATATGATGCGGACACCAAACAGGAAATAGGGAATATACCCCGATAAAGGGCAGCTAAACCCCTGAATTTACGAAAATTCACCCTGATATGGGGATAAATAGAGCAATTGGACTGCTTCATGGAGAAGAAACGGCTTCAATAATTACGGACGAAGCAAAGACTAGAGGGTTATGATACCCTTACGCAGGGCGGCCTTAACTAAGTCAACCCGGTTATGGACACCCAATTTTAACATGAGGTTGGTCTTGTGCCCCTCCACGGTCTTCGGGGTGATGACGAGAATATCCGCTATTTCCTGCGTGCTGTGGCCCTCTGCGAGTAACTTGAATATCTCGCGTTCGCGCGTGGTCAATCGATTATACGGGTCCTGCATGGCACGTTCGCCGGCGGAATACCGGTAGTTGTCCACCATGAGCTTGGTAACCGACGGTGAAAGGTAAGAATCCCCCCGGTAGACCGAGCGTATCCCCACCGTAAGCTCCGAAGATGCTGCCGCCTTGCTGATAAATCCTGAAGCGCCGGATTCGATAACCGGAAAGAAATACTCCTTATCATCGTACTGTGTGAGAACGAGCACTTTTGTCCTTGGGAAATCTTTGCTTATCCGGCGCGTGGCCTCCAGGCCTCCCATTACCGGCATGGCGATATCCATGAGCACCACGTCGGGGTCAAGCTCCTTTACCTTGTCTAAGGCCTCGCTGCCATTGGTAGCTTCCCCCACCACCTCGATATCGCCGGATAAGTCAAGCAGGGCACAGATACCGTCGCGTATTATGGTATGGTCATCAACTACCAGTACTTTTATTTTCTGCATATTCTATTTCCTGTCCGATTGGAATCCTGGCCCAGACCCTGGTTCCCTTCCCTATTTCAGACTCGATTCCGCTGGTGCCGCCGAGAAACCCGATTCTCTCTCTCATACTGAATAGACCGCGCCCCCGGCCGCTCTCCTCAACATCGGTAATCTCGGAAACGTTAAATCCCTGCCCGTCATCGGTAATGGTTAACATGAAGTCATCCGACCTGTATTTGAGTAATACTGCGGCATTTTTTGCTTTAGAATGCTGGACAATGTTACCGACGGCGCCCTGAACGAAGCGGAAAAGGGCTGCTTCTACATCAGGCGGAAACCTCATCTCGGTGCCTTTTACCTCTACGGTCACGTTGATTTCAAGTAAATGCAGCCTCGATTCCACGTTCTGGCGAATCGCCGGCACCAGTCCCAGCGTATCCAGCAAAGCCGGGTGCAGATTTGATATCAGCCGGCTGACTTCATTATGTACCTGCACCGTCAATGCCTGTACCTTTTTTAAACCGGCGGCAAATTCAGGCTCCTGTTTCCCGGACATAGCGGATAATTCAATCAGGGCCTGCAGCTGAAGGGCTATTCCGGAAAGCGATTGGCTGGTCTCGTCATGCAGCTCGCGGGCTATCCTTCTCCTCTCATCTTCCTCCGCCATCAGATTTTGTCGCGCGAGCTTGCGCAACCTCTCCCGGGCTTTCCTCAAGCGTTCGTACAGTCTGGCGTGTTCCACGGCTATGCCAAGCTGGTCGCCGATGGCATAAAGCAAATGCATATCACTGGTAGTGAATTTCCGGGGCATACGGCTGGCCACGTTCAGAACACCCAGGACTTTATCCCTGGCGCGGAGAGGCACGCATATATATGCCTTTAACCCTTCCGCGGTGACCAGCTCGCGGTGCGCCACTCGCGGGTCTACAGATATGTCTTCGAGGAGAATAGCCTTGCCGCTCTTGGCCACGCTGCCGGTAATACCTACACCCAGGCTTAGACGCACATTCTCCACAAATTCCTTACTCAAACCACGATGCACAATGTGGGAAAGCTCCTGGGTAAACTCGTCGATAAGCAATATTTCCCCGATCGTACCGTCCATGATATCCAGGGTGGCATCAAGACCTACGCCAAGAATGGCATCAAGGTCCCACAGGCCGCTTAACGCCGCTGATATTCTGCTTAATACCAGAAGCTCGGACTGCTCCCCGCCTTTTTTCACTTTGGGTCTGTGCGACCCGGAAGAGTTCATTTCGCCGGCATTCCTCCCAAATGATATTGTCCGGTGATTATCTTGTTGCAACTAGCCTATAGAAAAAATACGTGTCTTGTCAAACATGTTAGTGAAAGATCTGTCATCAGCTTATGATAACGGGAGAAGATATGAGTGAGAGGGGAAGAAATACAGTCTGATATCTTAAACAGGCAGTGTGTTTTTGTTTGCGACGTTAGATTATGGTGGGCGGTAGAGGACTTGAACCACTGACCTCCGCGATGTCAACGCGGCGCTCTAACCAACTGAGCTAACCGCCCACGACTATTGTCATTCTACTAAATACCCGCACTACAGTCAACACTCACCGTATGTAAACAGGTGTAATTCCCGGCCTGATATGATAAAATACTGCGTATATTTACATACATATTAATGATTGGCGCAAGATATACGGAGGCTTATATAATTGAATATTCTCAAAGGGCTGGGAACCTTTATTTTAAGTTTCCTGCTTTTTCTTTCACTCACCGTCTTCGGCGTGGCATTTTTGCTGCAAAGCACCCTGCTCAATCCCGACTTCGTTTATAACCAGGTGGAAAGGGTCGATTTATCCGAACTGGTACGCGACTTCGCTGAAGATAACATCGTCGGCGTGATACCGGAAGAGGCGCAATTCATTCAGGATGCCGTGTACGACGTCATCGACGACCAGGAACCCTGGCTTAAGGAGCAGTTTCACGACGCCATCTATACCGGGTACGACTATCTGCTGGGTAAGAGCGATGCGCTTGAAATAAGCATCAATCTGGAAGAGCTTAAAGAAGGCTTGAGGGAAAGCCTCTGGGAAGCCATGAACGAACAAATAGCCACCTGGCTCCCCGATATTATCAAAAACGAGTTGAGGGGCTATCTTGCCGAGAATCTGGAAGAATATAACCGGGCGATACCTGATGAATACCTGCCGGCGGAAATTACCGGACTATCCGATGAACTGCTGCTGGAGTTCCTCGACCAGTATTTAGAGGAAATCGACGAACAGATAACGAGCGAAGGCCTGATGCCACAGGTCACCGGACTCCTCGAAGCCATTATAAGACCGTATTATGACCAGTATTACGATGAGTTCGTCGCGGAGATACCATCCGAGATAATCTATAACGAGAGTAACATCTCACCGGACATCATGGACCAGCTAATAACGGCCAGGGAGTATATCAGCTATTTCCAGACCGGCTACTACTGGTTTATCGTCTTCATGGTGTTACTCGCCGCGGGTATTTTCCTTATTAACTGGAACATCAGCAAGGCCGCTATCGCGCTTTCCATAGACCTGCTCGTTTTCGGCATCCTGGAAACTGCGGGGATTATTTTCGCCATGAACTTGAGCCTGTCCGGGCTGATGCAAGATATACCCGAATTTATACGGCCGACTTTGACATCGGCATATAACGACGTCCTCGGTGTTATGCTGACATACAGTCTCGTGGTACTCGGCGCCGGCATAGTTCTGCTCGTGCTTGGCATCGTCTTCAAGCGTAAAGCATCCGGGGCGCCGGTCGATGACTAAACGACTTGTTTCAAGTTTTATTCTTATTGCCATACTGCTCCTTGCTGTATCATCCTGCATGGGGTCGGGCTCCGCTCCCCGGGCCACGCTCGCCATCTTAAACAAGGAAATGGCCAGAGATGATACCGGCGCGGTAGTTGCCAGAATAACGGTAAAAAATACCAGCCGTTCCGTGGCCGAACTGGCCGAGGTCGCGGTAGACTTCTACGATGCCAGGAAGAACCTTGTCGGCAGCGCCAGCGACAGCGTTATGAACCTGGGGCCGGATGAGACCTGGGAATTCGAGATTACGTGCCGGGGCGAACGCTGCTGCGATGCTGCCAGCTGCGAAATTAAGGCTACCACCGGAACGAGTTCAGGGAGATTCTGACGACCCGGATTTTCTTAGTCGCCACCACCCTACCCCACCAATAATAAAAGCCCCCACGGCCGTCGCCAAGGCGCAGAACAGCGCCGCATCGAACCAGAATCCGCGCGGAAAGAGCATGATGAGGTAGTCCGTGGCCGGGTCCAGCATCCAGAGGTCGTTGGCAAAGCTCAACAGGTGAAACTGTAAAAAGAAACGGTCGAAGTCGATAGCGATAAACAGTCCCAGCGCCAGCATCACCACCAGCGTCAGACCTCCCCCGCCGACCATCCCGAAGGCAAGTCGCCGCCGGTCCCTCCGCCAGAAAAAGACGATGCAAAAGTAGGCCAGGGCGTAAACCAGCGCGCCCAGAAGGGCATAATAACCCAGCCGGAACAGCCCCTTAACATCCTTGAGATGCCCGACCTCGCGCTCGTTGAAAAGCTCGAACGATTCGCCGTTTTTAGTTACGGTAAGGCTGATATACTCTTCGCCGGAGTTAAAATAGCCAATCAGTCCCTCGGCAACCCTGTCAAGCTCGGATGTATCCAGTCCCGTTACACGGCTGATATCGTACTTATCGAAGCCATAATGGTACAGCCGGGGGCTGTTGGCGGCCGCGCTCAAACTCGCCGTCAGCAGTAATACGGGCAGACACAATATAAAGAGCCATTGGGCCAAGTTTCTCATAACACTATCACTGATAAACAGATTTTACATTAATATAACGTAAAACGCACCCGGCGGATAATAACGAACAACCGGCCGGGCGATTATACCTGCTTCGGCCTGCGGGCTAATAAGACAAAGATAAGCCCCGCCAGGCTGAATACCGCGGCGGTGATAAAGGCGGGGGTATAGGTCAACGTGGCGTCATAAATCGCCCCGGCGACGATGGTGGCGACAGCGTTACCGCACACCTGAAACGGAAGGACTATGCCCATGACTTGAGAATAGCGACGGCGCGGATAATAAATACCCACCAATGTCGGCATAGCCGCCGTCAGGGCGCCGTTGCTCATTCCCTGGAAAGCCGCATAAACGTAAATAAGCCCCAGCTCCCTGGATGATAATAAAATCACCAGACCCATAAGCTGTATGGCAAAAAACACGCAGGAAAGATATCTTACCTTCAACTTCATGGCCAGAGCCCCGAAGATAAGGCTGCCGGCAATACTGAATATAGACATAAAGCTCATCGTCGTGGCGGCGGTCATCGGACTGAAATCGATATCCTGGAGGTAGGCTATCTGGTGTGATACCATTGTCCCCATGGTAAAGGTGTTTGCGGCCGAAAAGCCCCCTATCAGCCAGGCCGTGGGACCCTTCATCACCTGCCTGATACTCCAGCCGCCGGCTTTTTCATCGGCGGCCTCTTTAGATTCCGCCACCTCTATTTCCGTAAAGGCGTCCGCCGGCATACCGTCCGGCGTCTGTCCCATATCCTCGGGGCGGTTCCTGGTCAGAACCACTCCGCCAATCAGCACCGGAATTACCATTATTATTCCCGCCAGTACGAGCCAGGCCATGCGCCATCCTATAGCGGCGATAAGCGACGTGGTCAACGGCGGGAAAACGAAACCTCCCAGGCCGGCGCAGGCAACGAAGGCACCCAGCGCCAGAGAACGCTTCTTGATGAACCAGTTATTGGCTACCGTGGCGGCGGAAATATATCCCCCGAAGCCACCCCCTATCCCGATGATGATGTATAAAGCATAAAGATGCCAGATTTCCTGTACCAGACAGACCCCGGCCATTCCCAGACCTGCCAGCAGATTACCCAGTATGATGGTAAATCTCGGCCCCAGTTTGGCCACGAGGACGCCATAAAGAGGACTCGGCAGCCCGAAGGCGATAATACCCGATGCCAGCGCTCCCGCTACGACCGCCCGGCTCCAGCCGAACTCGGTGGTTATCACGGGCAGTAGAACCCCGAACGAATTTACAAAAGCCCCGCCGACGACAAATATCACGAGCATCACGCCGGCCAGCGCAAACCACCCGTAAAATATTTTGCCTGTTCTTCCGGTTACAGCTTCCGGCGGCATCAAAACTCCATCCCTATCATATTTACACTATCTGTAATCAATCGGGGCTTAACCCTGTGAGCCTTTCACAATAAACATAAATGACTCCAGGGCAATTGGTGAGGAATCTCTGCGAATAAACCGATGATTAATTATACTTCTAACGGCTAATTTACCGCAACCAAAGCGAATCCGTTTATACCTGACTCTAACGGCATTTTCTCCGTTTTCGGCGCTGTGCTATAATAATTTAAACCGGAAGTAATATGTTTACCCACCTTCACGTTCACACCGAATACAGCCTGCTCGACGGGATGTGCCGCATCCATCAGCTGGTAGCCAGGGCTAAAGAGCTCGGCATGGACAGTCTGGCCATCACCGACCACGGCGTCATGTACGGGGTAATCGAGTTTTACCAGGCCGCCAGGGGAGCCGGCATCAAACCGATTATCGGCTGCGAGATTTACATCGCCCCGAACGGCCGGCTCAATCGCAACGCCGGGGATAAATATAACTATCACCTCGTCCTCCTTGCCAAAGACATTACGGGCTATCAGAACCTCATTCAGTTGACCACCAAAGCCCACCTGGAAGGTTTTTACTATAAGCCGAGGGTTGATAAAGAGCTCCTGGAACAACACAAAGAAGGACTCATCGCCCTTAGCGCCTGCCTTGCCGGAGAAATTCCCCGGCTGGTGCTTAGCCGCCGGTACGATGACGCCAGGCAGGCTGCCCTCTGGTATAAGCAGACCTTCGGCGATTTCTACCTGGAGCTTATGAAACACCCCGTCGCGGAACTGGAAGGGGTAAACAACTACCTTATACAGATGAGCCGGGAGCTCGATATCCCCCTGGTGGCCACCAACGATACTCACTATATCAATAAAGAGGATGCCTCCGCGCACGACCTGCTACTTTGCATCGGCACAAATACCACCATTCATGACGAAAAACGCCTCAAGATGGCGGGAGACACCTTCTACCTGCGCAGTCCGCAGGAAATGGCGGAGCTTTTTAAAGACACTCCCCAGGCTCTGGAAAATACCGGGATTATTGCTGATAAATGTAATCTGGAACTTGAGTTCGGGCGTCTGCACCTGCCGGTAATCGAGCTGCCGGAAGGAAAAACCCCTGACCAGTTCCTGGCCGACCTTTGCCGTACCAAACTAAGGCAGCATTACCCCGACCCTGCTCCGGAGATAGAGCAACGCCTGGAATACGAGCTTGACGTTATAGAGAAGACGCAGTTCGCCAACTATTTCCTGGTCGTCTGGGATATCATTTCGTTCGTAAAAGAGCAAAATATCCTGTTCGGCGTCAGGGGCAGCGCCGCCGCCAGCATCGTCCTGCATTGCCTCGGCATCACCCCCCTCGACCCCATTGAACACGGTCTGGTCTTCGAACGCTTCCTCAACATCGAACGCAAGGAGATGCCGGATATCGATATGGACTTCCAGGACGACCGCCGTGACGAGGTCATCAATTACGTCTCCCATAAATACGGGCAGGACCACGTCGCCCAGATAATTACCTTCGGTACGCTGGGAGCGCGGGCGGCTATCCGGGACGTAGGGCGGGCCTTGGGCATGCCCTATGGAGAAGTCGACCGTGTCGCCAGGCTGGTGCCCGGCACTCCGGGTATGACGCTGGGACGCGCCATGGACGAGAACCCCGAACTCAAGGCCATCTACCAGGAAGACGAAATCGTGCGCAACCTGGTGAATTCGGCGAGAAGAGTGGAGGGCATTTCCCGTCACGCCAGCACCCATGCTGCCGGAGTCGTTATTTCCCGGGAATCGTTAACAAAATACGTGCCGCTCCAGCGGGGCGCCAGGGTAGACAGCCAGGAAGCGGTAATGACCCAGTTTTCCATGGGGGATATCGCCAGCATCGGCCTGCTGAAAATGGACTTCCTCGGGCTGGCCAACCTTACCATCCTGGGAAAAGCAAGGGATATCATCCTCAAGAAACACGGAATAGACATCGACCTTAATAACCTTCCGATGGATGATAAAAAGACCTTCGAGCTTCTCTCGTCGGGAGAGACTGCCGGCGTTTTCCAGCTGGAAGGCGCCGGAATGCGCCGTTATATCAAGGATCTCAAGCCGACCACCTTCAGCGATATCGCAGCCATGGTGGCCCTGTATCGTCCCGGCCCCATGGAGCATATCCCCCGGTTTATCGATTCCAAGCACGGTAAAACGCCGATTACCTATCCCCACCCGGCTCTGGAGAATATACTCAAAGAGACGTACGGCGTTATCGTCTACCAGGACCAGGTACTGTTCATCGTTCGGGAGTTCGCCGGTTACAGCCTGGGACAGGCGGATATCTTCCGCAAGGCGATGGGCAAGAAAATCGCCGAGGTAATGCGGAAGGAAAAACGTAGCTTTATCAGCGGCGCTAAAAAATTGGAATACCCCGCCGACCTTGCGGAGGATGTTTTCTCCCTTATCGAGCCTTTTGCCGGCTATGCCTTCAACAAGGCCCACTCCGTTAGCTACGCGCTGATTGCCTACCAGACCGCCTACCTCAAGGCGAACTACCCCGCGGAATATATCACCGCGTTCCTGACCATCCACGCCGGAGAAACCGAGAAGATAGGCAACGCCGTCGCCGAATGCCGCCGACTGGAAATCGAGGTGCTTCCACCGGATATCAACCGTAGCCAGCTGGATTTCTCCATAGAAAACGCTGTAGACGGAGAGCCGTCTATCCGTTTCGGCCTGGGTTCTATTAAAAACGTCGGCACCGGAGCTATCGAGCCTATTATCAGCGAACGCAATAAAAACGGCGAGTTCAAGTCCATCGAAGACCTCTGCCGCCGCAGCGATTTACAGTCGGTCAACCGGCGCGTCATGGAGAGCCTGATAAAAGCGGGGGCGTTCGACGAACTTGAAAATCGCGGCACCCTGCTCAACAGCGTCGCCCGTATCCTGTCGCTGGCACAACGTGAACAACGTCTGCGGGAGACGGGACAAACAACGATGTTCGATCTCTTCGGAGAGACCACGCCGGTGCCGCTGCCCGACCTTGAGCTTCCCCCTTCAGAGACTACCGACCGGGAAAAAGCTTTCTGGGAAAAGGAGCTGCTGGGGGTAAGTTTCTCCGAAAAACCGTTCAGTCCGGTATTCAGTAAAAGGTACGGCAACGCCGTCTTTTGCGGCAATATCGATGCCGAGCTGGATAAACAGGTTATCGTTACCGCCGGACGCGTGATATCGGCACGTTATTCATTTACCAAGAAAAGCGAGTCTTTCGCCATCGTCGTCATCGAGGATGTTAGCGGGCAGGTTGAAGTAATTGCCTGGCCGCAGGTGTATAATCAGACGGAAGAATTCTGGCAGGAAGGTTACGAGCTTATCGTACAGGGCAAGGTGCGGGTAAGAGACGACCAGATAAGCGTTGTATGCGATAACGTCAGGTTCTATGAGCCGCCCCAGGAAGGCGAAGAAGCTGTGACCTTAGCTGAACCAGCAGCCGTGGCTCCGGCAGAGAAACCCGCCACCACTCAACCGCCGCAAAAGCAGCGGCTGATAATCAATATCCGCCAGACCAAAGATGCGGAAGGCGATATCGCCCGTCTTAACAAAATCATAGAAGTCCTGAAAGACTTCTCCGGGCGTGATGAGGTGCTACTTAACGTGATAAACGGCGGTGATGCCATCCCCCTCAAGCTCCCCAATATACAGTCCGATTACTGCCCGGAACTCAAGCAACAACTGGTGGAACTGGTAGGAGAAGACGGACTCAAGGTTGAGGCGGGTTGATGGTAATTGAAAGGCAGGCTAAACATACGGAAAGAAAACAGTCCGGTTTCAGCTTTAAAGTCATGTCCCTCGGGTTCAAGTTCCGCGATATTATCAGGCCGCGTAAGAATATCCTCAAAGACGCGGGTATTAAACCGGGCTTTCACGTGCTGGACTTCGGCTGCGGGCCGGGAGGCTACATCCTCCCGCTGGCGAAAATAGTAGGCGAATCCGGCAAAATCCATGCCCTTGATATAAATCTGCAGGCAATACAGTCGGTCAAAGCTTTAGCCGTAAAAAACGGACTCTCCAATGTGGAGACGATCATCTCCGATGGCGTCACAGGACTGGCTGACGCAAACCTGGATGCCGTTTTATTTTACGATGTATTCCATCATCTCCATAAACCGGCTGAAGTCCTGGGAGAATTGCACCGCGTCTTGAAACCCGCGGGTTTCCTCTCCATGAGCGACCACCATATGACAGAAGAAGAAATCACCTCCAGGATGACGGGTTCCGGTCATTTTAAGCTGTTAAGAAAAGGCGAAAAGGTATATAATTTCTCCAAAGTCAAATAGAGGCGACTGGTATGTCTGCGGAAGATACGCACAGAGGGCACAGAAAGAGACTGCGGGATAAGTTCCTGAAGTCGGGAGTGGCAGGCTTTCACGACTATGAAATCGTGGAGCTAATGTTAAGTCTGGGCACGCCGCGTAAGGACTGCAAGCTGCCCGCCAAAGAAGCCATCAAGCGTTTCCAGACGTTGCGCGGCGTTCTGGAAGCCCCGTTAGAAGAGCTGCAAAATATAGAAGGTATCGGCGCTCACAGCGCCTTCGGCATTAAGCTGGTGCAGGAAGTGTCGCGGGAGTTCCTCAAGGCAAAAATAATGGAGAAACCTTTCTATAAATCCTCCCGGGAGGTCTTTGATTATCTCTATCACTCATTACGCGGACTCAAGAAAGAGGTCTTCAAGGTAATCTACCTGAACGGCCAGAACCAGATAATCGATACAATTGACCTGTCATCGGGGACGGTCAACAGCAGTTCCGTCTCCCCCCGCGAGGTTATCGAAGGGGCGATTAAGCACAACGCCGCCGCCCTGATTTTTGTCCATAACCATCCCTCGGGAAATCCCGAGCCGAGCGCCAGCGACAAATCGCTGACCCGCGAGCTGGTCTACGCCGGCAGAATCACGCGACTCAAAGTGCTGGACCATATCATCATCGGCGACAACCGCTACTACAGCTTTGCCGGTGAAGGGCTTATTGAAGAGTACGAGAGCGATTACCTGAACCTCATGCTTAGAGGCACCTCCGAGGCCCGGCGGAGAATTTACAAAGCCAGAGACGATACCGAAAAACCCCGTCGCTAATCGTCGATAACGACGCCTTCCAGCGAAAGCAGGAACCTTTTAGTCTTAATACCCCCGCTGAACCCCCCGATTCCGCCATCCGCCGCCACCACGCGATGGCAGGGTATTATCACGGGCAGCGGGTTCTTGCCCAGCGCCTGCCCCACAGCCCTCGCCGCTTTCGGGCTGCCTGTTTCAGCGGCCACCCAGGCGTAGCTCCGCGTCTCGCCATAGGGAATAAGCCTGGCTGCCCGCCATACTTTGCGCTGAAAGGTTGTCGCTCCGGAGAGGTCTAATGCATCGGTGAAATCCACTCCCCGGCCGTCAAAGTAATCGCGGAAACGTTCGATTACGTCCTCGAAGCGCCGCGGAGCTAAAGCGGCTCCTTCAAGGTCTCCCAGCCAACGGCCGGCTACCTGCTCCGAGCTTTGAGGCAATGTGACGCGGACTAATCCAACCGGCGAGCCGATGATTCCTATCCAGCCGGCGCTGGTATTGAAGGTGGTGTAAAACAAATCGCGGTCCATTGGGAAACGGCTTTAAGACCTGCCCGCGGCGCGCCTCTGGTAAAGGGCGCCGACGATTATCAGTACGATGCCGAGGATAATGCTGGCGACGATTTTGATGAGCTGCGGGAAATCCAGGCTTAAGAAATAGACATAGGTAAACACCCCCGCCACGATGGCTATACCATAGCTGATAAAGTGCGCCTTGACCGACTTATCCTTGACCGCCCGGTAGATAAGCCAGCCGATGAAAGCCAGGGAAGCCAGTACTGCTACTACCGTTGCCATTTAACTACCACCCCAGTCCTTCAAAATATTTGCCCAGGAAGGCAAAAAGCCCTACCGTGAGCAGCAGCGAGCATATCTTGCCGATATCGGAGAGGTATCTGACATACTCCGCCGCCAGGTAGCCCACACCGGCGATGCAGAACAGAATCCCGAAACCGTATAATACATACTCAAGCTTCATATTTCTTTATTCTTTCAGCCTCTTCAGTTACTCGGGCGCGGCACAACTATATCCGGGGGCGGATATGAAGAACCCCTGATATAGACGACGATATTTCTCTCTATATCCCCTCTTGTGATTCGCACCGATAAATCGTAACGCTGGTTTTCCGGTAGTTCGGCGGGGACAAACTCGGCGGTATCCAGCGTCCAATCCATCTGTCCCTCGTTAAAAGAACCCACCTTAACAGCTTGAGATAGTAAAACGGCAAGCTGCTGCTGCTCATGCCATGCCGTTACTTCCAGTTCGGCCGAATATGCCGAAAAGGTGCGGTTTTGTACCTCGTAGGTAAAAGCGATGCTGCCGCCCTGCTGGACATTCACCGTGGAGTAATACGGGTATTTCTCGTCCTCGGGCCAGCGGTCGGGCTCGATTGTCTGCGGAAATTCCCCGCTGGTTATCTCAAGACTATCATAAACCCCCATAAAGCCATCGAAGATGAATATGAGGATAATACCCACAAAACAGGCCAGCGTCAAATAGAGATATAAATTTCTATGTTTTCTTTTCATGCAATCAATCTCTTATAGTTACAGTATATAACGTATAATCCGGCTGTCAATACCGGCTAACGCAGTTCCGGCTCGATGATTCCGTAATTGCCATCGTTACGCCCGTACAGCAGCTTTACCTCACCGGCATCGGCGTCGAAGAATAAAAAGAAGCTGTGGCCGAGTCGTTCCATTTGCTCAATCGCCTCTTCCAGGGACATCGGCTCGATGAGGAAACGCTTGGTCTTGACCACTTTTCTCTCCGTCTGGAGAGGCTCCGTCTGATTGAACTTACCCCTGGCCAGCGGGTTACCCCTGCCCTTATCGTATAGCTTGCCCTTGTGTTTTTCGAGCTGACGGTTCATGACAGCGACGACCTTATCAACGGCTTTAAACAGGTCTTCAGCCCTCTCTTCACCGTGGAAGACAGCTCTGCCGATGCCGCTGTTGACAGTCACCCTTACCAGGTAGCGTTCCTGCGGCGATTTCGTCTTTTCCTCGGATATTTCTACTTTAGTGTCGATAATGTCGGGGAGGTGCTTGTTTATCTTACCCAGTTTACGTTCAACATATAGCTGTACTTCAGATTTTATCTCTATGTTAGTCCCGGATAACTGCAATTCCATCTTCGCACACTCCTGATACCAGCGTTTCTCTTTTCACATCACCTTATAATTCCAGAGCTAATGTCAGACCACGGATTTCCGCGGCCCCGGCGGACTTCAGCACCCCGGCGCAGGCGTCCAGAGTAGCCCCGGATGTGGATACATCATCCACCAGGATAACACCTTTACCCCGTAATCGCCCGTCCCGGCAGGCAAATGCGCCAGCCACATTTTCATGCCTCTCGCCGACACTGGCCGCCCTCGCCTGCGGCAGCACATAACTCTGACGAACGAGGCAATTTTCAATCACCGGCAGACCGGTTAATTTACCCAGTTCGAGTGCCAGCAAGGCGGACTGATTATAGCCGCGCTCCCGGTACCTTTTCCGGTGCAGCGGCACCGGTACCAGGACTTCCCCGGGAAGCGGGTTCTTGATAAGATAATCGTACATCAATTCCGCCAGAGGCGATGCCAGCGCCCGTAGATTACGGTACTTCAGCTCATGAACAGCCTGGCGTATTAGCCCATCGAATAAAAACGGGGAACGAATGCCGTCTATCCCGGCCTGCCAGTCAACGCATCCGGGACACAGTTCCCCCTCTGATTGGGGGCGTCCGCACCTGGGACAAATAGGAGGGGAAATTACCGATAGCATCTGGCGACATGAGTCGCAGATATAATCACCTTCCCTGCCACAGCCGATACACCACCGTGGGAAGAGCAGGTCAAGTGCTGCCTTCTTGAGACCGATTAACGGAGGAAGCACATTTAGCATCCGTAATTTTCTATTGTAAAAGTGACTCCCTCACAACTATCGGGGGCGGGAGTTGTGCATCGAGCCGCTCATGATGGGCTCGTTGATATAGACGTCACCGTTCCTGATTTTTAGATTATAACCGCAATCAGGATTAGTACAAACCCAGGCTTTAAACTGGATAGATGCCCCCTGGCTGCCGAAATCTGATAGGGGCACGAGGTCGCCGGAATTGCATTTTTGACACTTGGGGAAATTAAACTGTTCCATGGGGTCCTCCTCCCAACCGATAATAAATAAGTTAAACCGTATAATTATAACTTAAAATGACTGCGTTTGACAAGTGTCCATAAGGCCGATTCAGCGTACCTCTGATTAAAAATATTGCTATCGGCGAAAATAAAAAGGGGAGGCGCTCAAGGCGCCTCCCCTTTATGTCAATCTAATTCAGGTCGTTCCTGTAAAAGTATCTTAATTTTTGTATCTACTCTGCAGCTGCTTCTGCCTGATAGCCTTAATGAGGATATTAGCGATAATGGGGTCAAACTGCGAGCCGCTGTACCATAACATTTCCTCAATCGCATCCAGGGTAGACAGGGCCTTCCGGTAAGGCCGGTCGGAAACCATGGCCTGGTAAGCATCGGCCACCGCTACAATCCTGGCTCCTACAGGGATATTGTTGCCGCGTACGGTCTGGTCCAGCCCGCCGCCGTCATAATGGTCATGATGGTGAGATATAATATCTACCACGTTATCGTTGACGAAGGGCTTGACGAGACTGGGGCCGATTACGGCGTGGGTCATGATGTGGCGGTACTCTGTGGAAGTTAGTTCACCGGGTTTGTTGAGAATGTCAGGGTCCACGGCTATTTTACCGACATCGTGAAGCAGGGCAGCCCAGTGCAGGTCTTCCATCTCCTGCGGGGTGAGTTTCATCTGTCTGCCTATATCGGCGGCGATTTCAGCTACCACCTGCGAATGACCATTCGTATAGGCATCGCAGGCCTCCAGGGTATTTACGAGTGTCTCTATAGCGCCCAAAAATAGCTTCCTGGGTTCCAGCTGCCCATCGGCTTTCTTCCCCATGTCCTGGAAATAACGCTGTATCTCAAGCACTACCCGGCGTTTATCCAGAGTACCGTTGACGCTCTGAAGAACCTGCTCAAATCTGAAAGGCTTGCTTATATAGTCTTGAGCGCCGTCCCTGATGCATTGTGCAATTATTTTATTATCGGTCACGCCGCTGGCCATGATAACCGCCGTCTCCGGAAAACGCGACGTTATATCCGGCAACACCTCGCTGCCGAGTCTGCCGGGCATATTAATATCCATTATCACAAGGTCAGAGGGGTTTATTTCCAACTTTGCTAAAGCCTGCTCACCGCTTTCGGCTTCATCGCAGGCGTAGCCGCGCATTTCCAGACCCTTAGTCAGAATACATCTGATAGCTTCCTCATCATCAACCAGCAGTATGCTCTCTTTCGGAATAGTCATATTGCGCCTCCTGCCGCTTCTCGCTTTTACTAGATTCATTTTAAACGGCGGATGCTAAACAAGATATGAATATCAATCACCTGGGCATAAATATTTAGTAAAAATTTCATTAAAACCCGGCTCTTTGAATAGACACAGCCCGTGTTGTACAATCAATAGCGGGCGCGCTTGCTGCGTTTACAAACAATCCGTTATAAACCGCGACAAGGAGATTGTAGTGGGAGAAATGCTTAAAGATAGAGCGGCGGTTATTACCGGCGCCGGCAACGGCCTGGGCCGCGCCGAGGCTATAGCCATGGCCGCACAGGGAGCCAGCGTTGTAGTCAACGACCTGGGCACTTCCCACGATGGCCGGGGCTCCTCGTGCACGCCGGCCGACCTTGTGGCGGAGGAAATCAGGAATGCCGGCGGTAATGCCGTCGCCTGCTATGACAGCGTGGCCATAGAGGAGGGAGCGAACAACATCATCCAGACCGCCATCGATAGCTACGGGCGCATCGATATCCTGGTTAATAACGCGGGTATCATCCGCAACCATCCGGTCTATGAAACCCCCACGGAGGACTGGGAGGCAATGGTCAGGACACACCTTTACGGTAATTTTTACTGTACCCGCGGCGCTAGCGCCATCATGAAACAGCAGGGCTACGGCAGGCTTATCAATACCTCTTCCCACATAGGACTGGGTTTTCCGGGACAATCCACCTATTCCGCGGTAAAGGAAGGGATAGTGGGATTTTCACGCTCGGTAGCGCGGGAAATGGCCGGTCATGGCGTCACCTGCAACGTAATCCGGCCCATAGCCGCCTGGCGCGGCGCCGAGGTCAAGAACGAGCTGGTGGAGGCAAACCGCCCGGAAGATGTGGCAGCCCTGGTAGTCTATCTTGCCAGTGAGGCTGCCGGCCATATCAACGGGTGCATCTTTGAAGTCTGGCACGGTCACGTGGGTATATTCGCGGACCCGCCGCCCGTGACGCAGACGCTCCGGAAAGACGGCCGCTGGACTCCGGAAGAACTCGCCGCGGCCATGCCGGAGACGCTAACGAGGGGTAAATCACGTGAAGAGTTGCCTTTTACCCTTCCGGCGATGTTCAGACCGCCTAAGGGATGACTTTATCAGCTACGGGAGTCCCGCATCTCTACTTCAACTCAACCGCGCCTATCCGACTGTAAACAGGGCCTTCCCTGGTCAGCTGGCTCTTCATCAGGTTGACCGACTGCACTGCTAGTTTGCTGCCGGAATCGAAGGTCATGTTCGTGATAAGCCGCCCGAGGTCCTCGCGTTCTTCAGGCCCGGCCTGGTCTCTTACGCGTCCGAGAGTGAGGTGGGGACGGAAAGGGCGCGACTCCGCGGCAAAACCCAGCGGCTTAAGCCCGGCCTCGATGTTTCTTTGAAGTCGGTCAAGTCTCTCGACCTCTCCGGTCATTCCAACCCAGACCACCTGCACACGCCTCGGGTTGGGGAAAACGCCGAGTCCGCTTAACTCAATCTGAAAGGGCGGCACACCGCTGGCGGCTTCTTCCATCACCCTGATAATATCACCGGCCGCACTCGCGTCAATGTTACCGAGAAATTTAAGCGTCAGGTGAATACTATTCGGCGCTACCCACCTTACCGGCGTCCGGCTGCCTTCTTTAAGCCTGTCCTGGAGGCTGGCCAGGGCCTGTTTTAGTGCCCCGGAGAGTTCGATGGCAATAAACGAACGGATTTGCTCCATCGCTATATGCCCAGCAGCCGTCGCGCGTTGACGGATAAAATCATGTTTCTCTCTTCATCCGTCAGGCCGGCATTGTTAATTTCATCGAGCAGTCTGCGCTGTGTTATTACGGGGTAATCGCTGCCGAATAGAATCCTGTCCGCGCCGATGAGCCGGCTAACCTGACGGTATATCTCGGGACGATAGAGGAACGGAGAGGCCGCGGTATCGAAATAAACGTTCTCCATCGCCTGCCGCACTTCCGGCATCAGTGTATAGAATGGCAGACCGCCGCCCCAGTGGGCGCATACCATGGGCAAGTCCGGGAAGCTGGTAATAAATTCGTACAATAATTCGGGCGTGGCCGCACCTTTGCCGGGATAGATATGCCCTACCGGCTCGGAGGAATGCGCCAGCAGAATCAGGTTGTGTTTCCGTAATAGAGCGATAAAAGGCCCCATGGCCTCTTTGCTGGTAAAGGTTGCCGACTGCGTATCGGGTCTTAGTTCGCCGACTCCCTTAACGCCCGCCTTAACGCAGCGCTCTATCTCATTGAGGGAGGCATCATCCGTGAACGATGATACGGCGCAGAACCCGATTATTCGTTGGGGATATTTCGCGAGCGACTCCAGGATATAGTCATTGGTTTCCACGCACATCTCGTGCGTGCTCCAGCCATAATTGACGATAACGGAAACATCGACCTCATCTCTATCCATGCTTTCGATGAGTTCTTCGGTAGTGGCAATCTTCGCCTTTTCACCGGAGTATATTTTGGCGAAAGCGGAGTCAATATCCACATAACGGCTGCGGTTGTCCTTTACCCGTGGCGGCAGCACATGCGTGTGGAAATCTATTATCATCATCAAACCACAAGCCGACAGCAATATGCCAGCGGAGTCTATTCTTTGTCTTTCGGTGCCGAGTCGGCGGGATGTTTTGCAGCTTCAGGTCCGGCTTCAGCCCTGGCTCCCTCTTCGGCCTCACCCTCGACTTCCTCCCCTTCTTCTTCGGCTACCACTTCCTCTTCCACCTTAAGCTGGACTTCAGTAACCTTGACTATCAGCTGTTCCGGGTCGGCGTGAACGGTAACTTCCGGGTCGAGGATAATATCCTTAACGTGAACGGAGTGCTCCAGTTCTTCCAGTATACTTATATCCACTTCAATCTGCGGCGGCACATTTTCCGGCAGACATTCGATGTTCAACTCGGTGATACCATGGGACAGCATCCTACCCTTCCCCTTCATAGCCGGGGACTCGCCTACCAGAACGATAGGCACAGCCACCTGCATCTTTTGTCCCTTTCTCACCTGGTAAAAATCAACGTGCAGCAGCTTCCTGCCAAAAGCGTCCCGCTGAATTTCCCTGACGAAGACGTTTTTCGGCTGTTTCTCTCCTTCTATTGTCAGGCTGATAATACGGGTCTCACCGGCATGAGCCACCACTTTCATAAGCTCGGCGGTATCGCACTGCAGGGCCTGCGATTCCAGGCTATGTCCGAAGAGGTGCGTCGGAGTGATTCCCTGCCGGCGTAAAAATCGGTTCCTCTTCCCGAGTACGTCCCTCTTGACAGCATTCAACTTCAGTTCTTCCATGTGTTTTCCCCCTTCATCCTGTCAATTTAATCATATTCAGGCGTAAAAATCAATTCTACCGTACGAATTCAATTGAACGGCCATCGTCACCGGTGGTATAATGCCACTTACTATTACTTTCTTACCGACAAAACGGGACTATAATATGAGCGCTAATAGAAACGATGAAGTAAAGGATATCTGGAATACCAACGCGGCTTACTGGGATACGCGCATGGGAGAAGGCAACGATTTCCATAAACTGCTGCTTGAACCGAATCAAATTGAGTTACTGAATATCAAGAAGGGTGATTTGATACTGGATATTGCCTGCGGCAACGGACAGTTTGCCAGAAAAATGACCGAACTGGGAGCCAGGGTAACCGCGATTGATTTTTCAGATGAATTTATTAAAATCGCCGGGGCAAAGCCGCTGGCGGATAAAATCGATTATCGGGTGATTGATGTTACCAAGAAAAACGACCTCGAGAAGCTCAAGGGAAATACTTTCGATTCTATTGTCTGCACCATGGCTATCATGGATATTGAAAACATCGAGCCGTTAATCGGTTTTCTACCCGGGATACTAAAGAGCAACGGCAGGTTTGTGTTTTCCATACTGCATCCCTGTTTCAATTCGGGAGAAGCCAGCCAAGTCAACGAGCATACCGACCAGGGCGGTAAAGACCATAACACCTACTATGTAAAAACCAGTAATTACCTGATATCCCAGGCGACTAAAGGCACAGGCATGGTGGGGCAACCTAAAGTACAGTATTATTTTCACCGTCCCCTGTCTGAAATCCTGAACCTGTGCTTTAAAAACGGTTTTTATATGGACGGCATGAGAGAGCCCTCTTTTAAAGATTCCGAAAGTCAGAGTACCTGGGGTAACGTCTTTAAAAACAACCCGCCGGCAATCGTATGTGGCTTTAAATTAGTAAAATGATACGTTAAATCAGTATGGACTTATCATTTCCAGTTATTGTATAATGAAGACGCAGTGATGACACCGTCTGATTCCAAGAATTCGTCGGGGACCTCGGCTGATAATGTGAAAGCCGGGGTTTTTTCTTCAAATGAAGACCTCAAGGCAGTCGCCAGGAGGCTGCGACGGCACATCGTCACGATGATTGCCAGGGCCGGCAGCGGCCATCCCGGCGGTTCGTTATCCGCCGTGGAAATCGCCGCGGCGCTTTACTGGAAAATAATGCGACATAAGCCGTCCGACCCCCAATGGAAAGACCGGGACAGGTTCATCCTTAGCAAGGGACACGCCGCCCCGCTGCTCTATTCGGTGCTGGCGGAATGCGGCTACTTCCCCGTGAGCGAGCTGGCCACCCTGCGTAAACTGGATAGTCGCTTGCAGGGCCACGCCGACCGCACCGCCACTCCCGGCGTGGAAATGTCTTCCGGGAGCCTGGGGCAGGGCCTATCCTTCGCCGTCGGCGTGGCGCTGGCGGGTAGATTGAACTCCCAGGACTACCGCGTTTATGCCCTGCTGGGTGACGGCGAGTGCAACGAGGGGCAAATCTGGGAGGCCGCCATGGCAGCCCCTCATTTCAAAATAGACAACCTTACGGCTATCGTGGATAATAACGGCCTGCAAATTTGCGGCCTCAACTGTGATGTAATGAACCTGGAACCCCTGAACGAAAAATGGGCTGCCTTCGGGTGGCACGTCACCGACGTCGACGGCCACGATTTAGACCAGCTTCTCAACGCTTTAAAAAAGGCGAAAGAAGTCAAAGGCCAGCCCGCCGTTATCATCGCCCATACCGTTAAAGGCAAGGGAGTCAGTTTCATGGAGAACAACGTGGACTTCCACGGGAAAGCCCCCAGCGCTGAACAGCTGGAAATAGCCCTTAAGGAGCTTGCGTAACCGTGGCTGAAGAAGTTTCCCTGCGGGATACCTACGGCAAGACCCTGGTGGAACTGGGCAAGGAAAACCGGGATATCGTCGTGCTGGATGCCGACCTGTTTCCTTCGACGATGACCAAATACTTCGCCGCCGAATTCCCGGACAGGTTTTTTGAAGTCGGCATCGCCGAGCAGGACATGATAGGCATCGCCGCCGGACTGGCTGCCTCGGGCAAGATACCCTTCGCCAGCACCTTTGCCGTCTTCGCGCCGGGAAGGTGCTTCGATCAGATTCGCGTATCGGTGGCGCAGGCCAGGCTTAACGTCAAGATAGTATCGACCCACGCCGGCGTTACCGTCGGCGAGGACGGCGCCTCCCACCAGGCGCTGGAAGACCTGGCGCTTACCTGTTCCCTGCCCGGTTTTACCGTTATCGTCCCGGCGGACGCAATCGAAACCGCGCAGGTAATCAAAGCCGTAGTCGACCACAAAGGCCCCTGTTACGTACGACTGCCCCGCGCCAAGCTACCCGATGTAAGCAGCCCAGACTACCGGTTTAAAATCGGGAAGGCGGTCACCATCAGGGAGGGCAAGGACGCTACGATTATCGCTATCGGCGTGATGGTAGCGCCGGCACTGGAAGCCGCCGGCAAACTCTCCGGAGAAGGCATCGACTGCCGCGTTTTGAACATGTCCACCCTCAAGCCAATAGACGAAGACGCTATCGTTAAAGCCGCCGCGGAGACCGGTGCTATCGTTACCGCCGAGGAACACCAGATACACGGCGGACTCGGCAGCGTGGTTGCCCGCATCGTCGCAGAACGCCGCCCCGTGCCGGTGGAATTCGTAGCTGTCAAGGACGTCTTCGGCACGTCCGGCAAACCGGGAGAACTGCTCGAAAGGTACGGCCTGACGGCTAAAGATATCATTAAAGCCGTACGAAAAGTGCTGAAGAGAAAGCGCTAATTCTGCTCTTATAACTACCAGATAACTCCTACTATTTACATTATTCTCTAACCCTTATTATTCTTAAGCTCTTTAGTCCCTGTCTCACGCTCACCAGAACAATATGTAAATATATGTGTAACTATGAAATATTATGAAATAATGTATTGACATATGCAATATTATGAAATATAACTGGTAATTTTATTGAATAAACATCTCAGGAGGATCATTATGAAAGAGTTTGAAGCCCTGTATACGGTTGAAGATATAGCGAAGATGACCCGTTTAACATCCCGTACCATCAGAAATTATTTAAAAGACGGGGGCTTGCAGGGTCAAAAAATAGGGGGGCAATGGAGATTTACTATGGAAAACATCAAGCAGTTATTCAGCAACAGCAGTTTCCTGGGTGATATTTCCAGTAAAAACAAAAGGCAGATTTTAAATTTTATCAACGGAGTTGATATCGGTATGCAGGGCACAATCCAGGTTTGCACAATTATCGATTATTATTGCGAAAATGCAAAAGAAGGCCAAAAAATTTACGAGAAGCTGGTTAAAGTAATAAACAGCAAAGACGAAGGTTCTCCCCCGGCAAAATTTAACTTTGAATTCATTGAAAAACAAAAGAAAGCAAGATTCACCCTATTCGGTGATCCGGACTATATTATAAAAAATCTTCAACTACTAGTCTAAAAACGTAATCGCCGACGGAGGCCTTTCTTTAATATCGACCTCTATACCCGCTTCTTTGAAAAGTTCTATAAACCTGTCGTCGTTATATTTCCCGAAGCTGACAAATCGCTTTATCTTGGCATTGACCAGCATCTTGGCGCAGAGCACGCAGGGCGAGTGCGTGCAGTAAACGGTGCTTGCCTCAAGGCTGACCCCGTGGAGTCCGGCCTGGATAATAACGTTCTGCTCGGCGTGAATGGCGCGGCAAATTTCCTGCCTCGTCCCCGATTCTATGCCCAGTTCGTCCCGCAGGCAGCCGAGTTCCAGGCAGTCTTTCGCCCCGGCCGGCGCCCCGTTATAGCCGGTGGCCAGGATATGCTTGTTTCTTACGGCTATGGCACCCATATGATGACGGCGGCAGGTGGACTGCTCCGCCACCACCGAGGCTATTTTGAGAAAGTACTCGTCTTTTTCCGGTCTCTTGGGTATATCCGTCATTTCAGTTTATCAATAATCCTTTCTACCTGCTGCTTCATATCGGCCATTGATGAATTGTTCAGGACGGTAAAATCGGCCAAGGCGATCGGCCCGCCCTTGTTGAGGTTCTCGATTTCGGCGCGGTCGCGGCCGGCGGCTTCCTGCGGCGTCAGGGGCCGTATCTTGCGGCCGCCCAACCGGGCATATCTTGCCTGCGGGGAAGACCAGACCGCCACGACGGTGAAATCATTACCGTAGTGCTCCTTGAGGAAGGTGTACTCTTCCCAGGAGTAAAGCCCGTCTACCACCACATTCATAGACTTCAGAGCGGTACTAATACGCGGCAGGCTCAACCTGGCGTAGGCGTCCATACCATGCTTCTCCCGCAGAGCTTCCCTGGCCTGCCGTTCGTTCTCCTCGTTCAGCTTCAGGCCCTGTTTCCTGACCTCCTCGTCGGTAATATCGCCGAACCTGACCGTGGCGAAACCCCTTTCGCGGAACATACGGGCGACCTCCGACTTGCCGGAGCCGGCCATGCCGACGACGGACACTACTTTCATACCGTTCATTATAAGGGGTAGGCGACAAAAATGACAATTCAGGAGAAAAACAATAACGATAATTTTTATGGGAAACAATTCCATCGTGAGCGTGGGATAATCAGCTTTGATTTGTTTTAAGTGTTATGTTAACCTTGAGCGTAAATGAATAACCAAGTACGCCCTGTGCTATAATGTTGAAAATGCCGGAAGTATTGAATTTGGCCGACCGTATGCAGGAGCAGCTGCCCGCCGACCTGCTCGATTTTATCAAGCAGGCGGGAGACGCGGCGCAGAAGCAACAGCAGCGTTTGTACCTGGTGGGCGGGGTGGTGCGCGACCTGCTCCTGGAACGCGCCAACTTCGACCTCGACCTGGTGGTGGAGGGAGATGCTATAAAGCTGGCGCTGGAGATAGCCAAAGGCCGTCATGCCACGGTCACCAACCATCCGCGTTTCGGCACCGCCAAACTTCGATGGGGCAGGAGGAGCGCGGATATCGCCACCGCCCGCTCGGAGACCTACTCCCGGCCGGGCGCGTTACCCAAAGTAAGGTACGGCACTATCGCCGACGACCTTGCCCGCCGCGACTTTACCGTTAATGCCATGGCCATCGAGCTTAATCCGCGCCGCTTCGGCGAGCTTATCGACCCCCATAACGGACAAGGCGACCTTGAAAAGTGTTTCATCCGCGTGATGCACGATAATAGTTTTACCGACGACGCCACCCGCATCTGGCGCGCCCTGCGCTACGAAACAAGGCTGGACTTTCGTATCGAACCCTCTACCCTGAAGCTGTTAAAACGCGATACGGCTATGCTGGCCACCGTCAGCGGCGACCGTATCCGCCACGAACTGGAGCTTATCCTGAAGGAAGAACTGCCGGAGAAAGCGCTGCAACGCGCCGACGAACTCCGTGTGCTTTTAGAACTGCATCCCTCGCTGAAGGGGGACGACTGGCTGGGGAAGGCTTTCACGCTGGCGCGGGAGCAGTGCCTCCCCGATGAGCCCCACCCGCAGCTTTACCTGTCGCTGCTGGTCTACCGGCTGAACTCTCACGAGATAGAGGATTTTATTGCGTATCTCAAACTGACCAGAGCAACGGCGCAGGTGCTGCGGGACACAGTCGCCATTAAGGGAAAAATCAGTGAGCTTGCCGCGCCCGGCCTGGCGCCGAGCCTGATTTACGAACTGCTGCACGGCTACGGCCTTACGGCGCTCACGGCCGCCGGACTGGGCGCCGATTCCGCCGCCGCCGAGAACATCGAGCTTTACCTTAACGTACTGCGCCACGTTAACCCCGCCCTTTCCGGGGAAGACCTGAAAAAGCTGGGTTTGCTGCAGGGATCCAAAATTAAAGAGGTTTTACAGCTCCTCCGTGAAGCCCGACTCGACGGCAGGATAACCAGCAAAAGGGAGGAGGAGGAGATGGTGCGGGGAATTCTAAATCCCACTTAATCCCCCTGGCGCCCTTTCTTTTGGGAATATCAATCTATCCCCCTAGCCCCCTTCCTTTT
>CAYPDM010000009.1:0-36629 GCA_964409485.1 uncultured Dehalococcoidaceae bacterium
AACTGGAAAAACAGGTACAGCTCGCCGAGGATATCCAGGAAATCGAGCACCTGCAAAGAATTTACGGTTATTACTTCGACAATAACATGTGGGCGGAAATCGTCGACCTGTTTTCGGAAGAGCAGACGGAGTCCGTGGAGATAGCCGACCACGGCGTTTTCTACGGTAAGAAGGGCATCCGGCGAATTTACTGGGACATGTTCTCCGGCGGCGACACCCCCCGCCAGTCCCCCGCCTGGATGCAGTTTGTGGTAATGCAGATAGGCGGCGTTGTCGATGTGTCCCCCGACGGCACCCGGGCCGAAGGCAGGTGGCAGACCTGGCTCTGTGAAGCCAAGCCCTACGGAGCCTACCCGCGGGCCGAATGGCTGCACGGCTACTACGAAAATAAGTACGTTAAAGAAAACGGCAGGTGGTTTTTCTCCAAGCTGCACTGGAACAACACCTTCTGCTCGCCCGTCGAGGACGGATGGCTGAACCTGCCGCTGATGGGCTGGATGCCCCTCCCCGACGCCGATGAACCCCCTTCCGCCTTCCATACTTACCCTTATCATCGCAATAATGTCCTATATCACTATCAACACCCGATTACGGGGAAGTAAGTATTTTACGAATAAAAAAGGAAGGCCTGCCTTTCAAAGGCAGGCCTCGTCTATTTACATGTAATGAGCCTTAGTCTTTCTTGTGCGACCCGGTATACACGGCGGAAGGCCCTGCAGTAAAGGCCAGGGTGGGCTTTTTAATATCCTCCCATTTCCAGGGGCAGTGTGCCAGGCCCTTCGGGATGCAGACCAGGGAGCTTTTTTCGATGATATGGGTTTCATCGCCCAGGACAATGCTCATCTTGCCGCCCAGGTCGCGCGGGTGCTCGGGGTCGCATCCTGCCATGGCTATCAGCTCCGGCCACTCGTGGCTGTGCACCGGCGCCGGCGCCTGGCCGGAACCTTCGTACATCCAGACGAAGTCCACGTAAAAAGACCCCTTGGCGACGTCGTCTTCCAGGTGGAGGACGCGGGCTCCTTTTCGGCTAGAACCGGGCGGCGGGGGCGGGGGCGCATCTTCCCCGTCAGCGGGCGGGCCAAAATTCTGCTTGACTTCGGTAATGATGGTGTACTTCGGCAGCGAGGGGTCTCTCGGGGCTGGCTGGCTGTCTTCGGCTTTTCGCGTGTATTTCCCGACCGGCGATATCGTCACGAAGAATATGGGACGGTCTATCCTGTTGAAAAGAATCGGGCAGTGGCGGGTGCCCGCCGGCACGAATATCAGGCAGGTCTTGGTCAGTACTTCCTCTTTATCGTCCAGCCAAATTGTTATTTTCCCGCCGAGGTCTTGCGGGTCTTCCCGATTCGAGCCGACGAACCCTATCACCTCGTCGAAGTCGTGGGCGTGGGGTTCCTCGGCGGTATCTTCCGCGGATCCGCTCCAGAGCCAGTTGCAGTCCACGTAGAAAAAGTCTTTCACAATCTCATCATCGACCGACATCAGGTGAGTCGACTTGATGTCGGATTTCCTCTTGGCGCGTTCCGCCTCCAGCTTTTCCTGAATTTCTGGGGGTGGTGGTTTGGGGTCGGTAATTATATACCTGGAGTATTTCAATTCGGCCATATTCTGCGGTTGCTCCTCCTTCCGTATTCCGTCTGCGGGATTATAGCACATTATAGAAGATAATCTAAAGTGAAAGTCAGCCACATGATGTAAAATCGGGCAATGGTCATCTGAAGTCCTTCGAAGGCAGGGCTTTCTCCAGGGCGCTGAACGGCTTTACCTGGTTTATCACCAGGTTGCAGGTCCCCTCGCGCCTTGACATTCTCCCCTTCACCACCAGGAACGGCGACCTGAATTTGTGCTCGTGGCGTTCGTACACCTTGCCGAAGACCATGCACGGTATGTGCCCGAACTCGTCCTCCAGGGTGATATAGACCACCTTGCCCTGCGGTCGCTGCCGGCGGATGACCAGTCCGGCGGTCGTTACCGCGGCGCCGTCGCCCAGCTTCTCGATATCCCGGCTGGTGCGGAAGCCGCCGTTGAAACGCGGGCGCAGCCGTGACATGATATGGCCGGCGGGGAAGAGGCTAAGGACGTTATACTCCTCCTGCATGCGCTCCCAGTCGCCGGGGGCTTTCAGCTCCACCAGGTCCTGCTCGACGGGGAGGGGGAGGGGATAGTCCTCCAGGGCGCGCTTAACGCGTGAAACGGCGGTTCTCATGTCCATGGCCGGCTCTTTAAACTGGATGATCCTCTCCCAGCTCTCCGCGTTCCAGGTTCGTGTCCACAGGGTAAGGCTGCGGATGCCCAGTCCGTTGCGGACGATATTCGCGAAGACCCGGACGAGAAGCGTCTCCATCGCTACCAGTATGGCCTCCAGGGAGACCGTCACCGAGGATAGCGTGGCGCTCTCCTCGATAGCTTTTTCCATGAACCGGGGATAGAGGGGCGTGTCATCGATGCCCCTGGCGAGTTCCCATATCCTCCTGCCCTCGGGGCCGAACTGCGACTGTACCGGGCCGGGAGGAAGCGCCGCTATCTAGCCCAGGGTGTGAATCCCGAAATCGTGCAGCCTGCTCCGGCTCTTCAGCGATGTCGGCAGCACATCGCAGGGGAGGTCCTTGAGGAAACGGGCAATATCGCCGGACAATATCCGGTGCCCGCCGGGAGGGCTGCGGCGGGTGGCCAGATACGCCAGGAATTTGTTCCCGGCTATTCCAAATTGGGGCGTGAAAGCCCCGGTGATAGCTTCACGTACGGCTTTCAGGAGGGCGTCGTCGTCCGGGTAAATAAGGTGCAGGCCGTCCACGCCGATGTAGATAAACCCCGGTTCGGGGCCTTCGACCAGGGGGCTTTTTTCTTCCAGCGCGTCCAGCAGCTCGCTGAAGGCAGCCCGGCATGTCCGCCTGGAGCATCTCGACCTCGCCGTGACGGGACAGGGCCTGCTGAAGGGGCATGTCGCGCCGCAGGCCTTCGAGCCCGGGAGACCAGTCCAGCACCAGCTTCCGCGAGCCCGATGGATACGTAACTACCGCCGGGCGGCCTTCAATGGCCGGATTTCTCCGGACTTCGCACCTCCAGGGGAAATGCTCTAACAAAACACAGAGAACTCTCACTATTCACCTCGGTAAAGACAGGGTAAAAACAATTATATAGAACAAATGTTCTTTTGTCAAGGGGTTTCCAGTGTATAATCGCCATATCGGGAAATAATTATCGGCGCCGGGAAAAGCGGGCGGCCTGTTATGCTGCTTTGCTATATTGCCGATTGATTAGTAAAATACAGAGACGGGAATTAAATATTGTATATAAGGAGTAAATGATATGGAACTGGGCCTGGAAAACAAAGTGGCGCTGGTTACCGGAACCGGCAGCCGGAAGGGTTTCGGCAGGGGCATAGCCCTCATTCTGGCGAAACAGGGGTGTGATATCGTCGCGAACGACGTCGACCTCGATGGCGCGCAAAAAACGGCCGCTGAAGTTGAAGCTCTCGGCCGCAAAGCTATAGCCATTAAGGCCGATGTTACCAAAAACGCCGAAGTAAAGGCCATGGTGAAGCAGGCCCTGGATAAGTTCGGGAAAATCGATATCCTGGTAAATAACGCCGGCCAGGCCACCAAGCCGACGCCTTTCGTCGAGACGCCGGAAGCGAACTGGGAAAAGGTGATTAATCTGAATATCTACGGGGTGTTTTACTGCACCCAGGCTGTCCTGCCCCAGATGCTGGAGCGCAAGAGCGGTAAAATTATCAATATAACCTCCGGCGCCGGCATCAGCGGCATGCCGCGCTGCGTTCATTACGGCGCCAGCAAGGCGGCGATTATCGCCTTCACGAAAGGTTTATCCAAAGAGGTTATAGCCTCCGGCGTCAATGTGAACGCCGTGGCTCCGGGGGTGGGTGATACCAACTTCATGCAGGCCGGCGGCTTTCCTCCGGGAGAAATCGACCGCGCCGTGGCCACGGTGCCGTCCGGCAGGGCTACCACCCCGGAGGATGTCGGCAATATGGTCGCCTATCTGGCATCGGACCTGGCCGACCAGATTATGGGGCAGACCTTCCTCGTCGACGGCGGGCATGGTTAAAACGTTATAAGATTGATATTTCAAGGCAGGAATCCGCGTGTTAGAAAAGCGCCAATCATCCTATAGATGGTATATGCTGGCATTTACAGTCGTAACCGGCGCAATGGTGACGTCCATACCGTTTTCCTGTATGCCGGCGCTATTTCAGGAGATGTCGGATGACCTGGGACTAAATCTGGTACAGATAGGTGCCATCTGGGGTCTGGCCAGTCTGGCCGGCGTCTTTTTCAGCATCATCGGCGGGGTACTCGGCGACAGGTTCGGGGTGAAAATTATCCTTCCCATAGCCTGCATACTCGCGGGCATAACCGGTGCGTTGAGAGGTCTATCGACCGACTTTTTCACTCTTGCGCTTACCGTTTTTCTTAACGGAATCGTCAGGTTGATAGTGCCGATTAACATGATCAAAGTGATAGGCATATGGTTCAAAGGGCGGAATCTGGGCACGGCCATGGGGATATCCGCCGTGGGCATGGGTGCCGGTCTGATGCTGGGACCGATGATTAGCGCCACGCTGCTGTCACCATTGCTGGGCGGGTGGGAAAATGTGATGTACCTGTACGGAGTTATCGGCGTCTTCATAGGTATAGTCTGGTTTTTCTTCCGCAGAGACCCTGACCGGGATGATTCGATTGCCCAACCCTCCGGTAAGGTGCCGTTTCGCGAGGCATTCTCAAAGATGGTGCGTATCAAGGTCCTGTGGCTGCTGGGAATAACCCTGCTGTTCCGCAGCAGTTGCATCATAGGAATGACGGGGTACCTTCCGCTCTATTTAAGAGAGAAGGGGTGGGCAGTAGCCGGCGCCGATGGCACCCTGGCTGCTTTCTACGGCATCAGTACGCTGTGCGTCGTGCCGCTGTCGCTGTTATCGGATAAAATAGGTTCCAGGAAACTGATACTCAATATTGGACTGGTGGTGACGTTAATATGTTTCGGCATCCTGCCCTTAATGGACGGCAGTGCAATCTGGGCGTTGATGCTGTTATCCGGCATTTTCATGGATGGTTTCATGACGATTATTATGACTATGATGCTGGAAACCGAGGGAGTCGGGCCGATATACTCGGGGACGGCCATGGGGCTTGTTTTAACGATAGCTCAAATCGGCAATGTTGCCTCTCCCCCGCTGGGCAACAGCCTGGCAAGCATCCATCCGGGTCTGCCCTTCGTCTTCTGGGCAGCCCTTTCTATTTTTGCCTTGATAACCCTGGCTCTGGTGAAAGATACGGGATGGAAACATAAGAGAGCAACTGTAAGGGCGTGAAGATACGTTTTAAAAAAAATAAATAAAGGAGGATACAAGTGGCGAAACGCATTATTCTTTATAACCTGGCGGAAAACGTGACCGATGAAGAATTCAAGGATTATGTCGTTAATGAAAAAGGCCCCCTGATTGACGGTCTCCCATCTGTCAGGAAGTATGAACTGGTTAAGATAACCGGTACGTCGGCGGAGGAAATTCCCTATAAATACTGCGGCATTGTCCACGTCACCAGCGTTGAAGAATTCAATGAGAAAGCCGCTAAAACGCAGGAATACCAGGACTTTTTAAAGAAATTCGGGCCGATGGCCAAAGACCTGCTGGTGCTTTCCGGGGAAGAAATTTATTAGTTATATAAATGTTTCATGGCGTGATATACTGCGGGTACTTGCACCCTTTACCGTCCCGAACAGCAGGTTATCTGAAAAATCGGAGAACGTATTGTAAGGGAGGCGATTTTGCATTTAGAACATCTTTTTACCGAGGAGCAGCGTCAGCTGCGGCAGACAATAAGGGATTTTACTAGGAAAGAAATAATACCCTTTACTAGGCAGTTGGAAGAGGACTACAGCCTGGTTGAGAAGGTCCACCAGAAACTCGTTGATATCGGTGTTCAGGCATCCGCCTATCCGGTAGAGTACGGCGGCGGCGGCATCAGTTCCATGACCCATCTGGCTATTATCGCCGAGGAACTGTCTAAAGGCGATGCCGGCATCGCCCTTTCGGCGTGCTCGAATACGGCTGGCACGGGCCCGGCCGGGGCCGTCGGCAATAAAGCGGTGCTGGACAGGTTCGCCCCTCTCTTCTGTCAGGGTAAGCTGGCCTATGCCTGCCTGTCCATGACCGATGAATCCGGAGGGGCGGATACGGAAAACCCACTCCTGCACGGGGGCGGTATTAAGACCACCGCCAGGCTGGATGGCGACGAATACGTCATCAACGGCAGCAAGATGTGGCCCACCCATGCCGGTATAGCCGAGAGCTATATTACTTTTTGCAATACCGACCCCACTCTCGGCGACGATGGGATAGCGTTGATTATAGTACCTGGGGATGCGCCGGGGCTTACTTTCGGGAAACCGGAGAAAAAGATGCTGTTCAAGACGGTCGTCAACGGCTCCGTCTATTATGACAATGTCAGGGTCCCTAAAGAATATCGCGTCGCCGGTCCCGGGATGGATGCCAAATTGTGTAATATGCTTACCACGGTGGCAGGGTGGTCCGGGGGCGTTCAGTCCCTCGGTATTGCCGAGCGCGCCTTCGAGATAGTGCTGGAATATACGGGGACCCGCATGGGCGGGTTCAAGCCGGTAAGGCAGCACAGCATCGCTGCCGGCATCATTGCCGATATGGCTATCGGTATTGATATGATGAAGGCAGGCCTCTATAACCTGGCTTTTATGTATGACCACCCGGAAATATACACCCCTATATACGGAGAGCCGTGGTCGCCGGAGTTTATATCCAAAGGGGCCGCCGCCAGGGTCTTTGCCGCCGATACCGCCGTTGAGATAATCAATAAGGGTGCGGAGCTGCTCGGCTCGATGGCTATTTCCGAAGACTTCCCCTATGAAAAATGCCTGCGGGACGTGAAGATATGCCAGCTCTGGCTGGGCGGACAGCAGATATGCCGCTACAAGGTAGCCCAGGGTTATTACGACCTGAAGAACTGGGCATGATGACGCGATAAAGCTAATCGGGCCGTTTCCTAAATATATACCAATCGTGCTATACTTATTTTCTTAGAACAGGCGAAAAGGAGGCAACCGAATAATGGCGGATTACGCGGCCTTAAAGAAAAAGGTAGACGAGCTAGCCGAAAGGGAATGGGACGTGGCTGGCATCCAGGCCAGAGTTGATAAAATGAGAGCCGGGGGTATCCCCCAAAAAAAGCTTGATCCCCGGGAAATGATTGCCAACCGGGAGCAGATACTGGACCGGGTTCAGTCCCGCGCCGAGGATTATAATTTCGTTTTAATGAACTGCGCCCAGGGTACGGCGCTCTCCCTGATGGAGGAGTTCGGTCAGGGCAACATGGATGTTCTTCAAGCCCTGGCTCTATTCCCCGGCATAGGCAGCACCGGTGATATCTGCGGCGGCATCACCGGCAGCCTGATAAATTTCGGGCTGTTTTTCGGCCGCTACGGAAAACCCGGCCCCGAGGGGGTGAAACAAGGTATGGTGGTTGCCCAGAAGTTCATTTCCGACTTCGAGGAGAAAATAGGTTTCAAGCATTGCGGCGATATTATCGAAAAGGTAACGGTCGGGCAGAGGCTGAATCCCGGCAGAAGCGAAGCGGAGATGGAAACCTTTACGAAAGAGAAAGGTTTTGAGAAGTGCGGCCTTGTACCGGGAACAGGCGCCCGGCTCGCCGCCGGTTATATGATTGACAGCATGAAATAACGCCGCCACGCGGCTGGTTCCTGCTTACAGCTCAATGTTATTGATGGCTTCCTGCAGCTTTCGCGTCATTCTTTCAGCCTCGGCGGTGAGCCTGTCCCATTCATCGGTAATTGCTTTTAGTGATTCCTTGAGTGCGTGGTATTCCTGGTTGGTGGCAACGACTTTCCGGCTGTTTTTGTAGTGCTGCGGGTCGGCCAGCCGCGCTTCGATTTCGGCGATGTGCCCGGTAATTTTCGAGGTCTCCTTTTCAATTTCCGTAATGCGTTTTTTCACCGGGGCGATTTCCCGGTAATGCCTGTTTCTCAACTCCCCTTCGATTGTCTTGCGCTGGCGTTGTCGGTTCTTTGCGGAACTTGCCGGGGCGCTTTTCCTGGCGGCCCGGAGGGTCTCGGAAACGTCTGTTACCGGCGACTCTTTCCGGTAGAGATAATCGTCATAGTCGCCGGCGAATATTTGAAGCCGGCCGTCTTTAATATCGATTATTTTATTGGCGACCTCCCGTATCAGCGTCCTGTCGTGGGTGATGAAGCAGATGGTGCCGTTATAGGCTTCCAGGGCGTCGGTCAGTATCTCCCGGGAGGGGATATCCAGGTGGTTGGTGGGCTCGTCCAGGAGGAGGAAGTTGGCCGGCCTGGTCAGCATTTTGGCTATGGCAAGTCGTGTCTTTTCCCCGCCGGATAGGACGGCCACTTTTTTCAGGATGTCCTCCCCGCTGAACAGGAACGCCCCCAGGAGTCCCCTTAACTTTTGTTCCGGCTCGTCCGGCGCCAGCTGCTGCAGCTCGCTGATAATCGTGTTCCGGGGGTTGAGGAGCTCGATGTAATACTGGGCGAAATATGCCGTGGAGACATTGTGACCCGGCAGGCGCTCGCCCTTTTCGAAAGGCAGCGCCCCGGCCAGAATCTTGAGCAGCGTGGTCTTACCGGCGCCGTTCGGCCCGACCAGCGCCGCCTTATCCCCCCGCTCCAGCACCAGGCTAAGGTCGCGGTAGACGGCTTTATTATCGTACGATTTATCGATATTGTTAAGCGTAATGACGACGCGGCCGCTGCGCGGCGGCTCGGGGAAGGAGAACTTGATTTTCTTGGTAGACCTCGGCACAATCACTTTCTCTATCTTTTCGAGCTTTTTAATCCGGCTCTGCACCTGGGTCGCCTTGGTGTTCTTGGCGCGAAAACGTTCGATGAAGCGCATCTCTTTTTTTATCCTGGCTTCCTGTCTCCTGGCCGTGGACTGTTTAACCTTCAGGTCTTTATCCCGCGAAAGGACGTAGCCGTCGTAGTCGCCCCGGAAGAAGATTACCTCGTCTTCTTCAATGGCGATTATTTTCCTGGCTACGTTGTTCAGAAAGGCGCGGTCGTGCGAGGTGACGATAACCGCCCCGTGATAGTTTTTCAGGTAATTCTCGAACCAGCGGGTTGTTTCCAGGTCGAGGTAGTTGGTCGGCTCGTCCAGGATTAAAAGGTCGGGGTTGAGAAAGAGGAGCTTGGCCAGCTCGACGCGCGTGAGCCAGCCGCCGCTAAGTTCCGAGAGCGGACGGTGGAATTCCGATTCGTCAAAGCCCAGGCCGGAGAGGATAATACGGGCTTCGTGCTCGGCGTTGTAGCCTCCGGACGACTCGAATTCGTGCTGGAGTTCTCCCAGCTCGCGCAGCAGGGCGGTCGTGTTTTCCTCGTCCTTTTCTTCGGCAAGCTCGTCCTGTAGCAGCTGTATTTTGTGTGACAGGGTATTTATCCTGGCGGAGGAGGCAATTACTTCCTCCAGCAGTTTAAGCCGGGAAGAGGGCTGGATATCCTGACGCAGGTAGCCGATGGCGGTGTCCCGCCGCACGGAGACGCTGCCGGTATCCGGGCTCGCGTTGCCGGAGATAATATCGAACAACGTGGTCTTGCCCGTGCCGTTCCGGCCGATAACGGCGATACGGTCACCCATGCCGACATTAAAGCTGACACCACTGAAGAGGTACCGGGCATTATATGATTTTGATATGTTGGAGATGTTCAGCATATTGCCTTTTCACCATATAGAAATCCATGTAAATAATAAAGCAGGGACGATTGCATAGTAGCAAATTTAACGGTCTAAATTCAACAGCGCTTGAAATAGCCGATGAATCAGGCGCGCTCCAGTGCCAGGAGGCTGGCGCCACGCCGCCGCTCCCGTGTTTTGACGCGGAGCAGGTTCTGCGACTCCACGTAAGCGACGAGGCGGGTGATAGCCGTCGAGCCTGCCGCCAGGATTATCATTCCATCGTCTGCAAGTCGTTCAGTCGCCTGACGAAGCGTTAAAATGCTGGCGTTCCTGCCCTCTTCTTCTCTCGCCACTCCGATAACGAGGTCGGCTTTCTCACTATTTTGAGATGCTATACCGACCTGGTGGGAGGTGCTGATATGTTCCGGGGGGCACCCGTTAAGGACGAGATTGAGCTGGGTATACCGTAAGGCCAGCAGGTCCCTGTCGACGAGGGCTATACTTTCCGGTCGGAAGAGTTTCCACAGCGCCGCCGCCGTATGCCCCTGCCCCGGATGGTACACGACGGCGTGTTTGATATTCCTGCCCCGGATATCTTTCAAGGCTTTGAACAGCATTTCACTGCCGTGGCTCAAAGAATCGTACTCCGGCAGGCCGTAAGCGGTCTGCATGGCGTATTCCAGACCCTCCGGGCGCATTGTGACGTTTTTACGATGGTAAACGCCGCGCTCGAGGGCGCTGCGGTCCGGTATTACGGGTTCGGATTCGCCGGAAAATCGGTAATGAAAAACGGCGTGGCCCGACCTGTTCCGCCTTAAAAGAACTTCGATTCCCGGGGTGTCCTCCAGGATTTTAGCCGCGGTGTCTTCCAGCGGGGCCACCACTACTATTGCCGCCAGGCCGACGGACGCGAGATAGTACGCGGCTTCCCGCAGCAGGTAAGCGATTACCGGCTCTCCGGCTTTGCCGGGGATGTTGGCGACAATAAGGTCGAAGTCCTTCCTTTTTACGTCGTCGTAACCCAGGCTGCCGTAGATTTCCACGCCTTCCAGCCCGTTCAGCTCCGCGTTCTGCCGCGAGTATTCTATAGCCAGGGCGTCTTTATCGACCATGTGCACAGTACTATCGGGATATAAGTTCTTCAGCGTCAGGCCGATGGGGCCGTACCCGCAGCCGAGGTCGAGGACGCGCCGCGGTTTAACATAGTCAGCCTCGACGATAGTGCGCAGGAGGAACCTGGTGCCGGTGTCTATGTCGTGGCTGCTGAATAGTTCCTGTGACGTTCTGAACCGGAGGCTTTGTTTCCAGGCGCGGAGAGTCACTGTCTTATGGAAATAGATATCCTCGTCCATTGTCCGATTTGCCTTCGAGGAGATAGGTTGGTGAAAGCGGAATGCTATCCTTTATTTCAATTGCTGGAGAAACCTCTGGGCGGCCATCCCGGCGGCGGCGCCGTCTCCTACGGCTGTGGAAACCTGCCCGGGCGAGCCGCACCTGATATCGCCGGCGGCAAAGATGCCGGGAATTTCCGTCTCCATCGATTCGTTAACGATAACTTTCTTCTGTTCGTCCAGCGGCACGACCCCTTCCAGGTATCCCGTGCTGGGGTCGAGACCCACGTGCACCAGGACGCCGTCCACCTTGAGGCTTTCCTTTTGCCCGCCTTCCGTGACGAATTCTATCGCCTCAATCCGGCTTTCTCCCGTTATTGCCTCGACCTTTACCCCGCAGCGCACCTCTATTTTGGGGTTGTCCCTGACCCTGTCCTGAAGGACTGCGGTGGCTGTAAGTTCGGGCATGGCCTCAATCAATATGACTCTGGATGCTAGGTTAGCCATGTAGAGCGCCTCGGTAACGCCGGCATCGCCGCCGCCGCATACCGCCAGCACGCGGTCGGAGAACTCACCGCCGTCGCAGAAGGCGCAGTTGATGACGCCGTTGCCCCGGAACTTATCTTCGCCGGGCACACCCAGCTTCCTGGGTACGGAACCCCCGGCGATAATCAGTACCGGGGTCGTATAGCTTGCGCCGTCCATGCACATTACCGACTTTGTGCCCGAAGAAGCCTCTATCGCCATTACCTCGTTACGCTCGATTTTCAGTCCGTACTTGATTGCCTGCCCTTTCATCTCCGAGCCGAGTACGGAGCCTACGACGCCTTCGGAAAAACCGGGGTAGTTCTCGATGTTTGCCACGTTCATAATGTATCCGCCGACGCTTTCCTTCTCCAGGAGAAGGGTGCGGCGGTTGCCCCGGCTCAAGTACAGTCCGGCGGTAAGGCCGGCCGGGCCCCCGCCGACGATGACGGCTTCCCAGTCAGGCATTTTATGACTCCTTTGTTAAAACTGATTATGCCCCTCGGGGTACCTGCTTCTATTCGAGCTTACCGGCCCTGGTAAGGGTAGCTCCGGTAATCCGCCTGGTCATGAGCGCGGTCTTATTATACGGGGGTATGCGGTAGTAGTTAAAGGAGAAAGCGCAGCCCGGCGCGCCGCCGGCCACGAAGAAGTGAAGGTCCTCCGGCGCGATCAGCACCGGCACCCTGCCTCCCGTTTTCAGGGCGGTGGTAAAAACTTCTTTACGGTCGGTGGGGATTACGCCCAGTTCGATGGCGGTCTGCAGGCTCTTTCTTTCCGCTGGATTGAGGTCGTCGTAAGGAATCGACGTTCGTTTATAAACCTCGTCCTGCAGGCCCTTCTGGTCGAAGCCCATTTTCTTATATTCGGCGGCCAGTTCCGGGAAGAGGATAATCATGTGGTTCAGCGCTCCAACGCCGGAGCCCAGGTATTTACCCACCCCCTTCGTGCCCCACATGAAGTAACCGCGGCGGCCGGTCCTTACCAGGTCTTCGACCATTCTATCCAGTATCCCCTCGGCGGTCCAGGTGCCTATCATCCCGCCGTAGAAGTGATTCAACTGACTTTCACCGTGGATTGAGCCCACCGTTACACAGCTGTCGCCCGCCTTAAAGCCCCGGCCGGTATGATAGGGTTCCCAGGGGCTCATATCGGCGTTCTCGCTGAAAGTAAAGAAGGTATGGGGAGATATGCGGCCCGTCAGTGCCATATCGTTCTTACCCGGCCAGGTCCGGCCGATGTTCAACGTGGACAGGCGTACGGCTCTTCCTATCGTATTATTTGCCCGCCAGCCGTGGCCCATGAAGCCGATATTTGCCTCCATCCCGATTTCTGCGGCTATGGGCCCGCTTACTATTGTGAGGAGATTGAACGACCCCGCCGAGGCCAGCACATGCAGGTCATCGAATTCATCGTCCGTCATGGCTTCTATCACCGCGATTATCACCGGAAGGTACTCCGGTTTGGCCCCCGCCATTACCGCGTTGATGGCAATCTTCTCTATGGTGGCGGTACCCTGCTTGGGGTTAATTTTACCCAGGACCTCGTCCGGTTTGCGTTTCGTGCCGGATAGCATCCACTTAACCCGCTCCGGCGTGGGCGGGACCATGGGCAGCCCGTCTCCCCAGCGGTTGTCCAGGAAAACGCGGTTGAACTCCTCGGCGGCAGCCGGGTAGGATTCCGCCGTAACGGTGACCCCGGCCGTCTCTTCTTTTTCGTCTTTACCCTCGGGCGGGCTGGATTCTTCCGCGGTCAGGGGTTTGACCAGTGCGTCGATGATATCGTCGAAGACGGATTCTACCAGCGGCCTGACGGTATCCACGCTGCCGCGGAGCTTGTAGAAGTCCTCCGAGCTTATTTTAACGCGGCGCAAAGTAGGCATTCCGTTATCCGCCGATGCCGATTTAGCGTCGTCGTCGAAAGTGGTGCAGTTGATAAACATACCGGGTTTCCCCAGCTTTTCCAGCAGTACCGTGCCGGCCACGCCGACAAATGTGCACGACCCTCAGTCGCCGACCCCGTAAACGAAGGTGTCTATCTGCGGCAGCCAGGCATCGGCGTCATCGTCTCTAATCAGGAAGGCGCCCCGCAGCCAGGTAGTGGTGGCGGTGGGATATCTCTCCTTCAGGAGTTCTTCGAATACCTTGTAGAAATTATCCAGGCCCGGCTTGCTGTTCCAGTACAGGCCGATTCTCTTGCCCGCCAGGTCGGCAACGCGGGGATTGGGCGCGGAAACCGGCATGGCTTCTACCATACCCCTGGGATTAAGCAGCTCAAGTTCCACTGTCTGTTCACTCATTAATGACCCTCCTTTTGAAAAACGCAGCTTTCAGAGACATATAGTATTAAACGAAATCTAAATGGCTTTTATATTATGGTAGTCACTAAAAGTAAATGTCAAACTGGAACCATCCCGCTTTATCACATCCCCCGGAGTCCCCCCTTGACGGTACATGATAATTAGGTTATAATAAATAGTTAGGTAATACCTAACAGTTATATAATACCTAAATAAAACAGCGGGGGATACAGCACATGAAACAGAACGAAGAGACCCTGGTTCGGCATATCCTGGAGACAGGCACCAGAATTTACAGCGCACTCAATCCCGCCATACGACTGGAGATGTTATCGTCTGATATTACCGTAGCGCAGTTGAGGACTCTCCTGATATTGCTTACTGATGGAGCCAGTCGCATGAGCCATATCGCCTCTGTTCTGGATGTCGCCCTTTCCACGGCGACCGGCATTATGGATAACCTGGTCAGGAAAGAGCTGGTGGTGCGTGAAACCGACCCTCATGACCGCAGACTGGTTATCTGCAAGCTCTCGCCGGGGGGACAGAAGCTCATCGGCGGGTTATGGCGTTCGGGAGAATCCCAGATGGAAAGACTGCTGGACGGCCTGACGCTGGAGCAGCTGGGAAAGGCCGCCGAGGTTGCCGATATGCTGCTGGATAACGTGTCGCGAAATACCGGGGGTGGGACAAAGTGACTAAAATTTCGCGGGCGCTGGCGCGATTCATCCAGCGCCGTCCCTGGTTGTTTATTATCATCGCCGTATTACTCTCGGCGGCGGCCGTGCCGGGTATTACCATGCTGGAGACGGAGACCGGCTTCGCCGCGCTTGTCTCGCCTGATGCTCCCATATCGCAGGACGACGCGCGCTACCAGGGGCAGTTCGGCGGCGAACCGATTACACTCCTCCTCGAAGGTCGGCTCGACGTTATATTCTCGTTAGATAACCTGGCCGTGCTGTCCGAATTTGAGCAGACCATCTCCCGGGATGAGCGATTCCGCAGCGTGAACAGCCCGGTAGCCATGTTGTACGAACTCCGTGAGGAGGCGGGAATAGCGGGGCAGGCCGCTTTAGAGTCGTTCATTTATGATTCCGATGGGACCATCAACCGGGTAATGCAGCCTTTCATACCCGATGATTCCCACGTACTCATTCTGGTGACGCCCCGGGGCAACATGAGCGATGAGGAGTCGCTGCAGGCGTCTCAATACATTGAGGGATTATTCTCAAGCCACCCCATGGCCGGTGTCAATACCCAGGTTATTTCGAGTTCTAAATTGGTGGATGCCATCAGCACCGGCATCGGCAATAACATTAAACTCCTGTTGAGCCTGTCGGTGGTGGTCATGATGCTCATCCTGATATTTATGTTCCGCGTGCGCTGGCGGCTTCTATCGCTTATCATGGTAGGCGTCAGCGCCCTGTGGACATTCGGCCTGATGGGCTATCTTTCCGTGCCTATGACGATGGCAACGATGGCCATCCTGCCCATACTTATCGGCCTCGGCATAGATTTTTCCATCCAGTTTCACAATCGATATCAGGAAGAAGTTACCCGGAGCCGGACAATCGGCGAGGCGATAATTGCCTCTATATCACGTATGTTCCCGGTGGTCGGCATTGCCCTGCTGGCGACGATAATCGGTTTCATTACCCTGTATATATCGGAAGTGCCCATGATACGCGATTTCGGTATGGTGCTGGCTATCGGCATTGTTATCAGCTGTATCGTAGCCCTGTTCCTGCTCCACAGCATCGTCTATCTGGCAGACAAGCGTACGCCGCTGGAGAAACTAAGAAAAGCCTCAAAGGAGGCCAGCGGCCGCATCGAGCGCGTATTATTACGACTCGGCAAACTGGCCATTAATCATACCCTGTGGATATTCATTATCGCCGTCCTCTTTGCGGTCGGCGGAGGCATCGTCGACCACTGGCTGCCGACTAATACCGACTACGAAGAGCTTATTCCCCAGGATACGCCGGAACTAATACAGCTAAGAGAGCTGCGCGAGATTACCGGGAGCGGGGGCACCGTTCAATTTATGGTGGAAGCGGATGACGTTACCAGCCCGGAAGTCCTCAACTGGCTGCGGGAGTACCAGGAGGAAGCGATATCGATGCACCCTGAAATCGTTTCCGTAAATAGCCTGGTAACTATTATAGTTGAAGCCACCGGTGGAGTAATCCCGCCTCAAACGCAAATTGACATGATACTGGCGAATACCCCGCCCCTCTATACGGAGCGGCTCCTCTCCGCCGATAGCAGCATGGCGGCCGTTACGTTCGAAATTGAATACATCCCCCTGGAAAAAATCCACGACCTCTTATCGCTCTTGCAGGAAGAAGCCGATACGCCGCCGGGCGTCAGCGTTTCACCGGTCGGCAGTCTTGCCCTCGGGGCCAGCACGATAGATGCCATAGTAGGCTCCAGATTCACCCTGAATTTTATCTGTCTCGGCGCGGTATTATTTATTCTGATACTGGTCTACCGCCGTCTGGGCAGCATCGTATTCACCATCATACCGGTAGGGGCGGTTATCGCCTGGTCTTCGCTGGATATGTACCTCATCGGCATCCCGCTTAATCCGCTAACGGCTATTCTGGGCGTCCTCATCATCGGAATCTGTACCGAGTTCATGGTGCTGCTTATGGGACGCTATGAAGAAGAAAAAAGGTCCGGGTTGCCGCCGAGGGATGCCATGGTAACGGCGATATCGAAAATAGGACGGGCCATCGTGACCACCGCACTGACTACTCTGGGAGGCTTCGGCGTGCTGATAGCCTCGAACTTCATCATGATTCGGGATTTCGGCATCGCCACCGTCGTCGGGGTGTTCCTCTGCCTGATAATCACGATTACCGTAATGCCGGGGCTCATCGTCTGGTACGACAACCGGAGGGGCAGGCGCGTAGCGAAAAAGCGGGGTAGGCAGCGTGATGAGACGAACCTTTGACACTATTACTCAAGACGGATACAATCTGGTAAGACGATTGCGGTAATATTTTAAGGAGGTCAGGTTCATTGACGACGATTAAGGAATATAACAGCTACGGAGAAGAACTGGAAAAAGCGCTGCAGCTCAAGACGTATCCCATAGCCGTGAAAATGCTGGAAAAGGAAGAGGATATTCCGGAGGGAGCTATCCGCCCGAAGAGAGACCGCGGTTATCACCTGGCGCAGTGCCAGGCCTTCGCCATGACCCGGCGCCAGGGAATGACGATAGCCATGCTGAAAGAAGACCACTGGTGCTGGGCGCCTCTGATGGCCTACGGCCTGGTGGAAGACCCGCATGACCCTTTCGTGGATGCGCACACGTCTTTCCCCCGTTTTGAGTACGGCAAATATATCGGCATGGTGACCGCGCCGCTGAAATCGGCCAATTTCGAGCCGGACATGGTGCTGATATATTCAAATACCGCCCAGCTAAGGGAGATGATAAGCGTACCCAAGTTTCAGGATAAAACGCTGGTAAAGTCCGAGTTCGACCCCATTGATTCCTGTGTTTACTCGGTTGTGCCCGTCATTACCGGCGGCCAGTATCGCATTACCCTGCCCGACCCCGGTGAGGCCTCACGGGCCTTTGCCGGTGACGATGAAATTATTTTCTCCGTGCCGAAAGATAAATTAAAGGGACTGGTGGAGGGGGTCAAGCGCAGCGCGGAAATGAAGCAAAACGCGGACGATTGGTCCCATATTATCATGATGCCGGATTTCCCCCGCCCGGACTTTTATAAGGAGTTGTTTAAAAAGTGGGGACTTGATGTCGAGGATTAAAAGACCCCTCCGAAAATAGTCCTGCCGCTTTACAAAAAACCTCGATAAGTATTATAATATATCACGTTATATCGTAATAATTTCCAGAGGTTAGGCATCTCTCCATGAGAATCATATTGAGGTTACTGGGCTACGTTCAAAAATACTGGCCCATGCTTCTCCTGGCCTTTGCCAGTCTGCTCATCGGCACCGCTTTCGGCCTTGTCATACCCCGCATGTTAGGCGATGGTATTGACACCGTACTGGGTTCGGGTAAGCGCAGTTTCGTCATAATCGCGGCGGTGGTTATCGTGGCCTCCAGCGCTTTAAGAGGGATAGCCGGCTACGGACAGCGCTTTTTCAATGAAGTCGTCGCCCAGAAAACATGTTATAACATCAGGAATGCCCTCTACGAGCGATTGCAGCGGTTGAGCTTCGCCTTTCACGACCGCAGCCAGACGGGCCAGCTTATGTCCCGGGCTACGGTAGATGTCGAGGCGGTGCGCATGTTCTTCGCCATGGGCATGCTTGGTATGGCGCAGGTCGCGCTTATGGTTATCGCCGTAGCCTACATGCTGCTCGCCATGGACTGGAAGCTGGGGCTTATCACCCTTGCCTTTGTAATTCCGGTATCCTGGCTCGCTATAACCTTCGGCAGTCGCATAAGGCCTATCTGGATGAAAGTCCAGGCCATGCTCGGTTTCATGGGCACCACGCTGGAGGAAAGCCTGGCCGGCGTCAGCGTGGTCAAGGCGTTCTCACACCAGCAAGAGGACAGCCGCAAGTTCGCCTCCCAGGCAGGCGTGCTCTACGACGAGCAAATCCACGCCGCCCGCCTCATGGCTATCAACATGCCTACCATGGTGCTTCTCTTCAGCATACCTACCGCTATTATCCTCTGGTACGGCGGACGGGAGGTAATCGCCGGCAACATGACCATCGGCCAGATTACCCAGTTTATACTATATCTGGGCATGCTAATGATGCCCATACGCCGGTTGGGGATGATGGTCAATCTTTATTCCCGTACCATGTCCGCCGGGCAGCGTATTTTTGAGATACTGGATACCGAAACGGCGGTAAGAGAGAAGCCGCAGGCTGTAGAGCTGGGCCGTATCAGGGGGCAGGTACGCTTCGATGATGTCAGCTTCAGCTATGATAAAATCAGTCCGGCCTTAAAGAATGTCAGCTTCGAAGTACAGCCCGGCCAGCTGGTGGCCCTTCTGGGTGGCTCCGGCAGCGGCAAGAGTACCATAGCCAATCTCCTCGCCAGATTTTATGACGTCACCGAAGGCAGGATACTCGTGGATGGCACCGATATCCGGGATGCTACTCTGGCTTCGTTGCGTAAAAACGTTGTCGCGGCACAGCAGGACGTTTTCCTTTTCTCCGCCACCATACGCGAGAATATCGCTTACGGGGCCGTTGATGCCGGCCTTGACCAGATAATCGAGGTAGCCAGGGCCGCTTATCTGCACGACTTTATCCAGGCGCTGCCCGATGGCTACGATACCTGGGTAGGAGAGCGCGGCGATACCCTATCGGGCGGGGAAAAGCAGCGGTTGTCCATAGCCCGCACCCTGCTCGTTAACCCCGGCATCCTCATACTGGACGACTCCACGGCCAGCGTGGACTCGGAAACGGAGAAGCTCATTCGCCAGGCCCTGGATAAGCTTATCAAGGGAAGGACTACTTTCATTATTACCCACCGCATACCGATAATCCGGAACGCCGATATTATACTGATGCTTCAGGACGGCGAGATAGTCGAGCAGGGCAAACACGAAGAACTGATTGCCAGAGACGGCATTTATAAAGAGGTGTACGAGTCACAGCTCCTGGTGAACCGGGAATCTCAAGAAGGAATGGTGGAGGATTAGCATGTTTCACGGCGGCGGAGGTTTCCACGGACCTCCTGGCAGGGGCGGCGGCCATTTCGATTCCGAAGATGTACTCGGCAAGGTATATGACAGCCGGGTCATCACGCGTTTGCCGGAATATCTATTGCCCGTTAAGCGGTGGATTGGTCTGGGGGCGGGTGGTATGCTGGTGCGTACCCTGGCCACCCTGGCCCTGCCCCGTCTGGTGGGTATAGCCACCGATGATATTTTACAGGGTAACACTAACGGGCTTACCATCGTCGTTATTATTTATCTCGCGGCATCACTGGCTATGTGGGGCGGGCAGTACCTGGAGTTTATGAATCTGGCCTACGCCGGCCAGTCTATCATCTATAAAATGCGAACGGGGATGTTCGACCATTTGCACCGTCTATCATTGAGCTTCTTCGACCATAACAAGGTCGGCAAGCTCATGTCACGGGTGCAGAACGACGTGTCGCAACTGCAGGAACTCGTCACCCAGGGCATGCTGGCCATGCTGACCAGCATCCTGACGCTGGTAGGCATAGCCGTTATTATGATTACCATGAACTGGAAACTGGCCCTGCTCACCCTGACGGTGGTGCCGGTACTCGGTATAGCGGTTTTCATCTGGCAGAAATACGCCCGCCGGGCGTTTATCACCGTCAGGCGGGCCATCGCTACGGTCAACTCTCAACTCCAGGAGGATATCGCCGGGGTGCGCGTCGTCCAGAGCCTCTCGCGTGAAGACGAGAACATGGAGCAGTTCGACCAGATAAACCGGGCTAACCTTGATGCCAATGTCACCGCCACCAAGCTGGAAGCGCTCATGATGCCCGCCGTACAAATCCTCACCGGTGTCTCTTTCGCCATTGTCATCATATTAGGGGGATTTCAGGTGCTGGATGGCGCCATGACCATCGGTATTCTCATGAGCTTTTTACTCTACGTACAGCGTTTCTTCGAGCCGGTGCTGGAGCTGTCCATGCAGTACACGGAGCTACAGCGGGCTATGGCCTCCGGGGCGCGCATCTTCGAGCTGCTTGACGTGGCGCCGGGAATACAGGATAGGCCGGATGCCGTAGAGCTGCCGTCGGTGAAGGGAGAAATTGAGTTTAAGGACGTGAACTTCGGCTACGAGCCCGATAAATATGTCCTCCATGACATTAACCTGCACATCAAACCGGGAGAAACGGTAGCGCTCGTGGGACAGACGGGGTCGGGGAAAAGCAGCATGGTCAGCCTTACCGCACGATTCTATGAGGTAGAAAAGGGGACCGTGACCGTGGATGGATATGACGTCCGTTCTGTCACCCAGCAGTCCTTAAGAAAAGAGATTGGCATCGTCCCGCAGGACCCCATTCTCTTTTCCGGCACCATCGAGGAAAATATCAAGTACGGGAAACTGGATGCCACGCGCGAAGAGATTATCGAAGTAGCCAAAACCGTCGGCGCTCATACTTTCATCAGCCGACTTGATAAGAACTATAATACCCAGGTGGGGCAGCGGGGCGTCAGCTTAAGCGCCGGGCAGCGCCAGCTCATATGCCTGGCCCGTGCCATACTGGCCGACCCGCGTATCCTGATACTGGATGAGGCCACCTCAAACGTGGACACGCATACCGAGCGTATCATGCAGAGAGCCCTGCGCAAGCTTACTAAAGGGCGTACCTGCCTTACCATCGCTCACCGGCTTTCCACGGTAACCGGCGCCGACCGTATTATCGTGCTTGAGCACGGGCGGATTATTGAGGAAGGCTCTCACAAAGAGCTTCTGGCAAAAAGGGGACTCTACTACAAGATGTACCGTACCTTGAGCTCGCCGGATTTAGCGGCTTAATTCCCGCCGCTCCACTCACTGTCAGAGTTGTCTATTACCACCCTGGCCGCCATCGCACCATTCTCTGCTTATCTCATAGTTCTATCCCCACCCCCGGAAGAGGGAGTGGGCAGCAGGGGGTGTTAGCTCCTTCATAAAATCAATAGGGGCGTCTAAGAGGGGCAAAGCCCCTCTTTCTTCTCCTCCCCCTCTCCTGTGAAAACTCGTCAGGAGAGGGGGATACAGGGGGTGAGGTAGAAATAAATTCCCCGCGCCCCGTCGTTGATGCTAAAAAAAGCTTTATTTGTGCTACAATAAAGCATGAACAATCTGGAATTCCGCCTGGACCAGCATTCCCCCACCCCTTTATATCAACAGATAGCCAAGCAGGTCAGGCAATTTATCGCCACGGAGCAGCTTAAACCCGGAGACCACCTGCCCACGGTAAGAGAACTGGCGCATGACCTCAACATAAACCAGAATACCGTATCCAGGGCCTACCTTGAGCTGGAGCAGGAGAAGGTTATATCGGCGCGGAGGCGCGGCGGCACGATAGTCGTAGCTGGCATGGACGACCCCTCGATTACAATAGCCCGCCAGAAACGCCTTTCGGAGATTGTCAGCGACGATATTGTAAAAGTACTAAGCCTGGGATACAGTCCGGAAGACCTTGAGGCGGCCTTTTATCTGCACCTGGCCCGCTGGCGTGAAGAAAGACGGGGCGTGCCGGAAAAGCCGGAAAGCGATTCTAAAACAAGCATCAAACCGGATACCATACGCATTGTCGGCAGTCATGACCTGGCTTTGACCATCCTGACCGACCTTGTCAAGCAGAGTAATGAAAAAACCAATTTTGATATAGTACATGCCGGCAGTCTAGGGGGATTAATCGCTCTCCAGGAAGACAGGGCTCATCTCGCCGGAATTCACCTACTGGATGAGGAGACCGGCGAGTATAATTATCCTTATATCAAGCGGATACTGCCGGGACGAGAGATGGCCATAGTGCATCTGGTGTACCGTATTCAGGGCCTGATGTTCGCTCGCGGCAATCCCAAAAATATCTCGGGAATACCCGACCTGAAGCAACCCGGGATAACCTTTGTTAATCGGCAAGAAGGGTCCGGCACCAGGGTTCTCCTGGATATTCATCTGCGTCAGCTGGGCATCAACCCGAAGGAAATCAAGGGATACGAGCGGGAGATGGAAACGCATCTGGCCGTCGGCTTGAGTATTTCGCGGGGGGAGGCGGATGCGGCGCTGGGTATCGAGGCGGCCGCCCGCAGCTGTGATATCGATTTCCTGCCGTTGTTCCGGGAGAGATACGACCTGGTAATACCCGTTGCCGGTTACCGGGGCAATCTCCTGGCTCCCTTGCTCGCCACGGTTGCCAGCCGGGAATTCAAAGAGATAGTCGATAAAGCGGGCGGCTATGACACGTCCCAGACCGGCACAACGACGTTTTTATAAATTACGTGAGCCTGTTTTCACCAAAGACTTCACTGTCTTTTCTATTTCCCCTGGATGAACCTGTTTTATCATTGACCTGAAAAATGGTGCGGTGGTAAAATGCGGGAAATTATGGAAAATCTATATACGTAATTGAAAGGAGCCAAAATGACCGGAGGATATATGGGAAAGCTCCTGTTCGTGGACCTTTCCACCGGGAAGATGAAGGAAGAAACACCTGACGAGAGTTTCTACAGAAAGTATATCGGGGGTTACGGCGTAGGTTCTAGGATTCTTTACGACCGCCAGAAAGCCGGCGTGGATGCCCTTGGTCCGGAGAATGTCTTTGGCATACTTACCGGCCCCCTCACCGGCAGTCCCGCCATCGGCGGCGCCCGCTATGCGGCGGTGGGGAAATCGCCGCTTACCGGCGGCTGGGGAGACGCTAATTCGGGCGGTCACTTCGGGCCCGCCCTCAAATTCGCCGGTTATGACGGCGTGTTTTTTACCGGCATCTCGGAAAAGCCGGTTTATTTATTTCTCGATGACGGAAAAGCGGAGTTAAGAGATGCCTCTCATCTCTGGGGAAAGGATACCTATTATACGGAAGATACGCTCCGGTCTGAACACGGCAGCACGTCCAGGGTTATCTGCATCGGCCCGGCCGGGGAGAAACTTTCACTGGTTGCCGGCATTATTACCGATAAAGGAGATGCCGCCGGGCGTTCGGGGTTAGGGGCTGTCATGGGAGCCAAGAAGATAAAGGCGGTTATCGCCCGGGGAAATAAGAAAGTACCCATCGCCGATATGGAACTCGCCAACAAGTTGAGAAAAGAGCACACGGAAGACCTCAAGCAGTTCATAGAGCGCTTTCACGAGTACGGCACCGGCGGCCACGCGGATTTATCGGCCCACAGCGGCGATACTCCGGTCAATAACTGGGGAGGAATCGGCGTTATTGATGTACCTGATGTCTCCGGTTTGAACAAGGATAAGGTCATTGCCAACCTGGACAGGAGAGTCGGCTGCTGGGGATGCCCCGCCGCCTGTAAAGGCGTCCTCAAAGCGGGAACCGGCGAATATAAGTATCCGGCCGGTAATCACCGCCTGGAATATGAGACGTTAGGCGCCTTCGGGGCGAACTGCGGCAACACCAACGTGGAATCGATAAATATGGCCAGCCACCTCTGCAACGCTTACGGGATGGATACAATCTCGGCCGGCACCATCATCGCCTTTGCCATGGAATGTTATGAAAACGGTATTATCACCAAAAAAGATACGGATGGGATTGAACTCAACTGGGGCAATCACCGGGCGCTGGTGGATATGGTGGAGAAGATGGTAAAGCGAGAAGGCTTTGGCGATGTCCTCGCCGATGGCGTTAAAGCAGCCGCGGAGAAAATCGGCGGAGGCGCGGAGAAATACGCCGTACACATCGGCGGGCAGGAAGTAGGCATGCACGACCCGCGGGTCGCCGGTCACGATTTCGCCGGTTCGCCATCCGCCGCCATGTACTGGTTGAATGCCACCCCCGGCCGCCACACCCAGGCCTTCGGCTATCCCAGCTTCTTGTGCCACCTCAACAATGCCCTGGGCACCTGCATGATTATCTTCATGTGGCCTTCGGCTCACGGCCCCTTCGTTCAGAAAGTGGTAAACGCCGTAACCGGATGGGACGCCTCTATGGATGAGTTGCTCAAAGACGGGGAGCGAATTGGCAATATGCGGCACCTCTTCAACCTCCGGGAAGGCCTGAATCCTTTAAAGCATTCGCTTCACGGCAGGATAGTAGGGAAGCCTCCGTTAACGGACGGTCCGCTCGCCGGTGTCACCTCGGATGTCGAGGAGGAAGGGTGGTGGCGCCTCGGTAGCCTGGATTGGGACCGTATTACTACCATTCCCAGTCGTAACAAACTGCTGGAGATGGGCCTGGACGATATCGCGGAAGAGCTATGGCCTCCGGACAAAAAACCCGCGATGGGACCGGGACGATAGGGCCTGAAATAAGAATATGTTTAAATGTGTCATTTATATGTACGGATTGCCCTATGAGATAACCACTCTACGCGAAGTGGAGGTAGAACTCAACGAAGGAGCGGGCATGGCGGAAGTCACCGCCGCACTCAAAGAAAAAATACCGGCGCTGGAAGGGCCGGTCATTCGTACCGGTCAGGACCGGCTGCAGGCGAATTACAAGTTCAATATCAACGGCGATTTTTTCTATGACGGCATGGACTTTCAGCTGCATCCCGGCGACCGCATCGCATTGCTGATACCCGTTACCGGTGGATAACAGTATATTATACTCCGTTTGTTAAGTTTCATGAGAAGCCGGAAGAGCCGGACGCCAGGAAGAGGGAGTGGAGAGTAAAATGACTTGACCGGAACGAGCACGCCGCAGTTACGTCAATTACCTGATTGGTCTGCCGATTCTTTGCCTGATAACTAAAGATTCCGGGAGATTATATTCAATTATCAAGTTACACTATCACTTTACTATTCTAACCCGGGCGCTTTGTAATAAGCATAAGAACCGCCCGTATCACTTTGTTTATCTACCGGTGATTGCCTTTGTAAATACGCCGGGACGTAAAAATTAATAATTTGGGGAGAGTTTAGCACGAATTAAATTGGTATGTCAAACACTGCTATCAGGCATTTTTATGGTGTTTGTAAAGAAGCCTGAATATTCCTGCCGTAATAATTGACAGAGTATAAAAATGGTGTTAAACTCTGCGCAGTCCTGTGAAAATTCCGCCATGTTTGCATTGTATGCGGCGGGCCGGGCGTCTCTATAGTTCATGTTGTGGCCGGCGGCGCCACCCCCGGCAAGAAGGAAGTCCAGAAGATAGACCTGCCTGAAAATCGGGATAAACTCGCGGCTAAATATAAGTACGTGGTACCTGCCTGCGCCAGATACTGGTAAATCAGAATTCCGGAGGTAAAGATATGGAATTTGAAGGAAAAATCGTACTGGTAACCGGAGCAGGCGGCAGCGGCAGCGGGCAGGGTAAAGCCTTTTCCCTCGCCTTCGCCGCTGAAGGGGCTGACGTGGCGGTTAACGATATCAACCTTGAAAAAGCGGAGGCAACCGCCGCCGAGGTGAGGGCGTTGGGTCGCCGCTCCATAGCCGTCCAGGCCGATGTCTCCAACGAGGCTGAAGTCAACGCCATGATGGACAAAGTAGTCGAAGAGCTTGGGGGAATCGATATCCTGGTCAACAACGCCGGTTTCGGTTTACCCATCCTGGTGGAGGATATGACGGTGGAGGAGTGGCGCCGCACGATAGCCGTCAACCTGGACGGGCCCTTCTTATGCTCTAAAGCGGCAATTCTTATTATGAAGAAACGCGGCGGAGGCCGTATTATCAATATCGCCTCCCCGGCGGGCAAGACCATGACCGTCAACGGCTGCGCCGCCTATACCTCGGCCAAAGCCGGGGTGATGGGTTTCACCCGCCACCTCGCCTTCGAGATAGGTCCCTATAATATTACGGTTAATTCAATCTGCCCGGCCATAATGGTGGGCGGAGAGCACGTGCCCCCGCCCGATGTTATCCAGAAGATGAAAGAGGGTTCCCTCCTGGGAGACGTCACCACCCCGCAGGACTCCACCAACGCCGTCCTCTTTCTGGCTTCGGACAGGGCGAGGATGATTACCGGTACCAACCTGGACGCCTATCCCGTCGCCGCCGGCGGTAAGGAGCACTGGAATAACTTCGTGAAGAGGCGTAAGGATTTCAAGGCCGGTAAAATGGATAGACCCTGGTAATCTTTTATTAGCTAACAATCTGAATGCGATATAGATAAGCAAGGAGGAATATATTATGAGTGCGGATAAATCCGGCGCTTCTTACGAGGTAATCAGCCCCTGGGCGGAGGCCGACCCCGTACCGTTGAAGGGCCTTTCTCCCCGGCTGGCCGACCTCGAAGGCAAGAAAATCGGTCTGCTCTGTAACAATAAGCGCGCCGCGCCCCTTATCCTGGATGCCACCGAAAGACTCCTGAAGGAGCGGTTCAAGAAAGTCGAGACAAGCCGTTTCCACGCCCGGACTTTCTCGGTGTCCTCGCTGGAGAAGGACAGGGAAGGGGAGTTCAACGACTGGATAAAGGGGGTGGATGCGGTTATCGCCTCCGTCGGCGATTGAGGGGCATGCACCAAGTACCTTGTGTACGACGCTATTTACATCGAGGGTAAAGGCAAGCCCACGGCCACCTTCACCTTCGAATACTTCGCCAACGACGCCATGTCGGCGGCATCCAGCAAGGGCATGCCCGTTGTCAGGATTGTGCCGGAGGCCATTGTCTCCGAGTGTTCTGTCGTCGAGACTATCGAAAAAGCTATCACGGCGGTGTTCGACGATATGGTCAGCGCCTTAACTAAGCCCCTGACCGCCGAGGAAAAATCTCCCCGGCGACGCGAACCGGAAAACCCGCCGCGAATCGTTTTCAAGGGAAGCCTGGAAGAGGTCAACCGCTTCTTTTACCAGAGGGGCTGGACCGACGGCCTGCCCGTAATACCTCCCACCGAGGAAGCGGTGGCCGAGATGCTTGCCGGTACGGACCTCCCCGCCGACCAGCTGGTGGAGAAGCTGGAGCCGCGCCTGGGCAAGGCCACGGTGGATCGAATCGCTATCAATGCCGTCATGGCCGGCTGCCTGCCCACCCATATGCCCGTGCTCATCGCCGGTGTTCACGCCCTGGCCGCCAGTCCCGTCTGCGGCATGATGGCCGCCAGCACCGGCTCCTTTTCGCCTTTCTGGCTTATCAACGGGCCGGTTGCAAAAGATATCAACATTCGTTCTACTTACGGCGCCACGAATCCGGGAGATATCGCCAATGCCGCCATCGGACGCGCCCTGGGCCTGATTACCAAGAACGTCCGGGGCATTCGCAAGCAAATCGAGGACATGGGCGTGCTCGGCAATCCCGGCAAATATACCTGGGTCGCCGCGGAGAATGAGGAAAACAGCCCCTGGGAGCCCCTGCATGTCGACCGCGGTTTTAAGAAGGAGGACAGCGCTGTTACTTTACTTTTTCCGCAGTCATTCCAGCAGATGATGCCCTTCGGGACGGATGACAAGGGAATTCTGGCAACGATAGTTGGTAGTTTGACCCCGGCCAGGATGGGGTCTTTAACGGTGCTGCTTACTCCCACCAACGCCGCGTCGTTATCGAGCAGCGGCTGGAGCAAGAAAGCTGTCAAGGACTATGTCGTCGAGAATGCCGTCGTCCATGAAGATTACTTTTCCAGGCTGGGACTTAAAGCTGATAAGCCCTTTGACCGGGGCAATGTCACCGGTCCGGGTTCCGGGCCCAGGATTTTCCTTCCCAATCCGAATAACCCCGAACCCGTTCAGGTCTTTGTTTTCGGCGGCTTCGGCTCGTGGTTGGGTTTCTTACAGGGAATCGACCCGCTGGTAACCAAGAAAATAGAACTGCCCGGGAACTGGGCGCAGTTGGTCAAGAAATACAGGAATGTCGTGCCCACCTACTTGAGATACTAGGAGTCAATGCTAATCCATTCTCCTTTTCATAAGGGAAGTGCGTAGCGAGAGGGAGTCAGGGGGTGAGATAAGCTAAGATCCCCGTAGTATTCTTCTAAATCCCTAGTCCGGCGTATTGCCCACCCTTGAATATTTACCTGTCGCCGCTATATCAAGGAAAAGAACGGGTTTTTTGATTTTCAGGAAGTTCAGCGGCCCGTGGTAAAGCCCGGCCGGAACGTATACGGAAGTAGGCGATTTTACAACGTGTTTTTCCTGCTCCTCGCCCAGTGACACCTCGATTTCCGCGTCGAAGTCCTTGGCGTCGTTCGGGTTCGCCGAGAAGAAGCTTAAATACTGGGGGAACTCGTGCTTGTGCGGCTGGCTAATCATCAGGTGGGGATGCGTGATATAAATACAGTCGATGGACAGGTGCCCCCCGCCGAAGTCCCGGAGGTGCCGGGTGCTCGTCACGCGTGACGTTTTACCTTCGGAGTCCTCCTTAACGACTTCCGTGGTGAAATATTTATCGTATTTCGTTTCGGCCATTGACTTTAACCCCCTTGTTGTTGCGGTTTTACCATATTGCTGTATCCCTCGCTCATGCCGTCATCGTGCCAGAAGGACCAGTCCAGTTCGGCCCTGTGTTCGGCGGTCAGCAGCTGGGGGAAGAATTTCTCCGTGTGCTTAAACCCCTGGTTGATTTCAATGAAAATCCAGGGCCGGACCGTCTTCAATGGATTCCAGGGGCCGTGGATGAGATTAGGGGGAAGAAAGACCACGGTAGTCGTGGTGATGACATGGCGTTCCTGTTCCGGCCCCACGTATAACTCGACCTCCGCCCCCAGGTCGTCGGGGTCGTGCGGGTTCGTACCGATGTGTATCAGGAGTTCGGCCTCGCTGTGTATGTGCGGCGGGTGTCCTATTTTCATACGGGGCTCTTCATGGGGGAGCACCCAGTGGATGAAATAGAAGTTGCTCCCGCTAATGGTGTTGCTGTCCATGCGCTGGAGAATGGGCCCCATGATGAAAGGGGGGCCCGGCGGGGGGTCGTATTTCAGGAAGTATTTATCGTATTTACCGTTGGCCATTTTCAACCTCCGTGTTGCGAAATTCTACTGTATCGCCTCTCGGCGTCTTCGTATCCTATTCCGTGAACTCCGGGTGATAGCCCCTGCCTGCTAGAGTTCCCGGAAGTTACGCAGTTGCGCGAAATCTATGAGGCCGCTCTCGGCGGTATTTTCGATTTCCACTCCGGCTTCGACGGCCGCCGCGACGGGGTTAAGTCCGCCCAGCTGTACGACGCCGACCCGGTTAAGAGCAACCGGGATCTGGCAGAGAGAATCGCTGGTATTGCCCAGGGCGTAAATCCCGCCGATGCCGACTTCCTTGAGTCTGGCTACCTTCTCCTCGACTACTTCCCTGGCCGGCGCCGGTATGGTGCGGAATGCACCCAGTATTTTACCGTTTCCCGTCCGGGAAGCCAGCCCGACGCTGGTCATTTTCGCCTGGATAAACTGCTCGGAAGGGTCTGTAGAAGTGCCCGCGTATTCGGTTATCGCCACGAAGCGTCTCGGCCTGGAGTCTCTGATTTCCAGCACACCGCCGAACCTGAACTCCGTGGGCACCCCGGCCTTGAGCAGGACACCGTTTATTGAAGCTCCGCAGATAGTGGCGAAGCCGATTTTCCCCCCGGGCACGACCACGGAGCCGAGTTTCTCGCCTTCGTCCGCCGTGGCCACCAGCTCGCTGACGCATAGTCCGGCCTTGAAGACGTCTTTCATCGCCGAAAGCGCCTTCTTGAACTTGTCCCTGTCGATAATCGAGGTATTTATCGCCAGTAGCCCGGTACGTTTTTCGGGGTCGAAGGTTGTCTGGTAGGCCAGCAGCTCCAGTTTATCGCGCACCAGACCGAGCTGCTGCGGCGCCAGCGCCTCCTTGACCTCCTGTCTCCCCGGTGGCGTAATCATCCTGCCGTCCCGGCCGCCGGGACTGGTGAAGCCGCGTTCGTCGGTTATTTTCAGGTGATATCTTACCGCCCTCTCGCTAAGGAATACTCCGTCCTGCTCGAGGAGGCGGGCTATGGTGATTGAGCCGAGAGGTTCCGAGGACTCACTCAAGACTTTAAGGATGGCTATTAACTTATTTTCGGCATCGGCACCGACAGGCTGGTCCATTTGAAGCTGCCCGACTTTCTGTAAGGGTTTGAGGCTATTATACCACGCATTGGCTAATAGCAAAATAACGGCGTGAAGGAAATGAGAAATATCCTGAAAAGTCTGTTTAACGCCTGTCAGTCCCTTTTAAAACGGTTGGTGATGGGCAGGCGCCTGTCTCTGCCGAAGGCACGGGGGGTTATCTTTACGCCCGGCGGTGCCTGCCGCCGCTTGTACTCGCTGGTATCTACCAGCCGGGCCGCCCGCCTGATTATCTTCTCGTCGACGCCCGTGGTCATAATCTGCTCGATGCTTTTATCTTCTTCGACATAGGCGGTCAATATGGGGTCTAGTATCTCGTAGGCGGGAAGGGAATCTGTATCCGCCTGGTCGGGCCTTAGCTCGGCCGAAGGCGGTTTATCGATAACGGATGACGGTATTAAATCGGCGCCGGCCAGCGTGTTGCGGTACCTGGCCAGTTCGTAGGCCATTGTCTTGGGCACGTCTTTGATAACGGCGAAACCGCCCGCCATATCGCCGTACAAAGTGGTATAGCCGGTGGCCATCTCGCTCTTGTTGCCGGTGGTCAGCACCAGCCAGCCGAACTTGTTAGATATAGCCATCAGAATATTTCCCCGTATGCGGGCCTGGATATTTTCCTCGGCTACCCCGGACTCCGTCCCCCGGAAGGCTTCTGCCAGTGTATCGAGGTATGCTTTAAAGGTCTTCTCGATGGGGATAGTGAGTAGCCTGGCGCCCAGGTTTTTAGCCAGAAGTTCGGCGTCCGAAAGGCTGCCGCGTGAGGAATACCTGGAGGGCATGGCCACCCCGACTACGTTTGACTTGCCCAGAGCGTCGACGGCTATGGCGGCTACCAGGCTCGAATCGAGTCCTCCGGAGAGGCCGATTAATACCTTTTTAAAGCCGTTTTTCAGGATATAATCCCTCGTGCCCAGCACCAGGGCCTGATAGACTTCTCCGGGGAAGCCGGTTACTTCGACGTGTCGGGGAGGCAGGGGTGGCTTATCCGTGCTGAACGGCTCTTCGGATACCGTTATTTTATCGCTCGGGTGCCATCCCTCCTCTTTGTAACGCAGGAGTCCCTGCCGCCAGCGGGGGTCGTGAAGGCGTGTTCGGAACACGTTTTCGACATCGAGGTCGGCAATTATCAGGTCTTCCTCGAACTGCCTGCCCCTGGCGATTAACTGCCCCTTTTCGTCGACAATGAGGCTGTTGCCGTCGAAGACGAGCTCGTCCTGGCCCCCAATCAGATTATTGAAAACGATAATAGCCACATTATCAGCCGCGCGCGATTCTATCATTCTTTCGCGGACGCCGGCTTTGCCGAAGTGGTAAGGTGAGGCGCTGATGTTAATGATAACCTCGGCGCCGGAAGAAGCCTGTGTGGTAGCCGGTCCGGACTCGTACCAGATATCCTCGCAGATGTTGATGCCGATATTGGTTCCCGCTATGGTGTAGATAGGGCAGTCGCTGCCCGCCCGAAAATAGCGGTTCTCATCGAAGACCCCGTAATTAGGCAGGAATATCTTGTGATATACGCCGGCCAGTTTTCCATCGTGAATTACGGCGGCAGCGTTATAGATATCCTGGTTGGCGTCAACGAAACCCAGGACCAGCGTTATGCCGGAAGAAGCCTCGACCACTTTCTGGAGAGATTTAAGGTTCTCCGTAATAAACTGCGGTTTGAAAAGGAGGTCTTCGGGCGGGTAGCCGCAGATAGCTAGCTCGGGAAAAGTCAGGATATCCACACCCGAAGACCTGGCTTTTTCAATCGCTTTCATTATTTTCCGCCGGTTTCCGGCGAAATCGCCAACCGTGGCATTCATCTGTGCCATTCCGATACGGAGACGGCGAGTATCAACCGACTTGGGCATAACACCTGGCCTCTGAATACCGGATTTATAGTATCCCCAGGTATTTATCCAGTTCGTATTCGGTTACCTGGCTGCGATATTCATTCCACTCTATTTTCTTGTTCTGGATGAACGCATCGAAAACATGGTCGCCGAGCGCCTTCCGCACCAACTCACTGGTTTCCGCTACCTGTATGGCTTCGAGGAGGCTGGCCGGAAGAGTCCCGATATCCCTTTTCTTACGTTCTTCTTCGGACATCTCGTAGACGTTCTCTTCTATCGGCGCCGGGGGTTCGTAGCCCTTTTCGATGCCTTCAAGTCCGGCGGCCAGCATAACGCTGAAAGCCAGATAGGGGTTGCAGGCGGGGTCCGGAGAGCGGAATTCTATCCTGGTTGCCTTTTCGCGGCCGGGTCGATATTCCGGCACGCGGACGAGGTCGGAGCGGTTACGCCGCGCCCAGGAGAGATATACCGGCGCTTCATAGCCGGGTACCAGCCGCTTGTAGGAGTTGACCCACTGGTTGCAGACGGCGGTAATTTCAGGGGCGTGTTTCAGCAGACCGGCGATATAGCTCCTGGCTATCTTGGAAAGATGATAGGGGTCTTTGGCATCGAAAAAGGCGTTCCTGTCGCCCTTGAAAAGCGACTGGTGAACGTGCATGCCGCTGCCGTTGATACCGAAAACCGGCTTGGGCATGAACGTAGCGTAAACACCGTTTTTAAGCGCCACCTCTTTTACCACCAGCCGGTAGGTCATTACGTTATCAGCCATGGTCATGGCGTCGGTGTACCTCATGTCTATCTCGTGCTGACTGTGGGCTACTTCGTGGTGGGAATACTCGACACCTATGCCCATCTCTTCCAGCTGGAGGACGGTTTCCTTCCTCATGTCCACGGCGGCGTCCCGGGGTGTCAGGTCAAAGTAGCCGCCCTTGTCAAGCACCTGGGTGGTGGGTTTCGTCGGGTCTGTCGGGTCCTGCCGGAAATAAAAGAACTCCAGCTCGGGTCCTACGTAGAAGGTATAACCCAGGTCGGCGGCCCTTTTCAGGTTCCTCTTCAGGACGAATCTGGGGTCGCCTTCAAATGGCTGGCCGCCGGGCATCAGTACATCCGCAAACATCCGCGCCACGGCCCGGTGCTCGCGCGGGCGCCAGGGCAGCAGCTTGAACGTATCCGGGTCGGGCATGGCCACCATGTCGCTTTCGTCAATCCGGGCAAACCCCTGAATAGACGACCCGTCAAAGCCCATTCCTTCCTCCAGGGCGCCCTCGAGCTCCTCCACGGTGATGGCGAAGCTCTTCAGTATGCCCAGGATATCGGTGAACCAGAGCCTGATGAACTTGACATCATGCTCCTTGGCCATCTTCAGAACATATTCTTTAGCTTCTTCTTTACTTTTATCTTCCATTTTCCCCTCCTGTTATTTCATTATACTATATATTTTTTCATCTGTTGTTATACTACGCTGTTCACGTTTTAAATGGCGCTTTCATCTCTGTCACCGGTGCGGACACGTACTACGGTCTCTACCGGCAGTATGAATATTTTGCCGTCACCCGTCTCACCCGTTTTAGCGTTGCGAACGATGGCCTCTGTTACCACCGGTATATCCTCGTCCAGTACCACCAGTTCGATTTTAACCTTGGGCAGCAGGTCAACGCGGTATTCACCGGCGCGCCATTGCAGCGGAATCCCCTTCTGCCTGCCGCGGCCGCTGACCTCGCTGACGGTCATGCCGAAGTAGCTGTTTTCTTCGAGGGCTTGCTTGACGGCGTTCAGCTTTTCTTCCCGGATAATCGCTTCTATCTTCTTCATCGTAACAGACCTCCGTAGGCTCTTTCACCGTGTTGCGAGAGGTCCAGCCCGACTGTCTCTTCCATTTGTTTTACCCTCAAGCCGATGGTGACATCGATTAGTTTACCCAGAATCCAGGTAACGGCGAAGGCGAAACCGGCGACGGTCACGATACTTACCAACTGTATCAGTACCTGGTAGGCATTACCCTCGATGAGACCAGCCGTGCCGCCGATGGCGGAACTGGCAAAGATACCCGTAGCCAGGGCTCCCCAGATGCCTCCCATGCCGTGGACGGCAAAAACGTCCAGGGAATCGTCGAAGTGAAATTTACTCTTCATCAGTATTATGCTGTAATAGCAGATTATAGAGACGATAATGCCGATAGGTATGGCGGCAATGGGCTGGACGAATCCCGCCGCCGGTGTTATCGCCACCAGGCCGGCCACAGCCCCCGTTACCGTCCCCAGCAGGCTCGGACGGCGGTGTATCCAGCTGATTATCATCCAGGTAAAGCCGCCGGCGGCCGCCGAGAGATTGGTAGCGACGAAAGCGCTGGATGCCAGGCCATCGGAGGCAAGGGCGCTGCCGGCGTTGAAGCCGAACCAGCCGAACCAGAGCAGGCCGGCGCCGAGTGCCACCATCGGGATATTATTCGGTTCCATGACATCGGTCGGAAAGCCCCTGCGCCTCCCCAGCACCATAACCAGGGCCAGCGCCGAGATACCGGCATTGATATGTACCACGGCTCCGCCGGCGAAGTCGAGGGCGCCGATTCCCCCGAGCCAGCCGCCTCCCCATACCCAGTGGCACACGGGCGCATACACAACCGTCATCCACAGGGTCGAGAAAATCATCAGGGAGCTGAACTTGATTCTCTCCACGACGGCACCGGTAATAAGGGCCACGGTGATGATGGCGAACATGCCCTGGAAAGTCATAAAGGCCAGGTGGGGCACGGTGGATGCATATGTATTCGACGGTTCCATCCCGACATTAGCCAGACCGAAGTAATTTAAACCGCCGATGAAGCTGCCTTTATCGACGCCGAAACTAAAGCTGTATCCCCAGAGCGCCCAGATAATACTGATAATGCCCATGACGGCGAAGCTCATCATGATGGTGGAAAGCAGGTTTTTCCGCCGGGCCATACCGCCGTAGAAAAGGGCCAGGCCCGGAGTCATCAGCAGAACAAGCGCTGATGAAATAAGTATCCAGGCGGTGTCCCCGGTGTTGATAGACATCCAAGACCTCCTGTAAGTCTAGATATCTTCATTTTACCGGGCTAATGTTACGAACATATTACGGAGAAGTTAAATCTGTGTTACAGGACGGGGGATTGACTATGAATTTTTAATGAAACGGTAGCCTATGTTCCTTACCGTTTCGATGAAGGTGTGATTGGCGTCCTCTATTTTGCTGCGCAGCCGGCGTACGTGAACGTCCACGGTGCGGTCCCCGCCGAAGTAATCATAACCCCAGATTTTGTCCAGCAGGTTTTCACGTGTATAGACCCTCCCCGGGCTGCCTGCCAGCAGCTTGAGCATCTCGTATTCCTTGAAGGTAAGTTCGACTATTTCGCCTTCTACCGTTACCTCGCAGGTGACGAGGTCTATCGTCAGGTCGTTATATTTTATTTGCTCTTTGTTCTCCGTATCTTCGGGCCTGCGAGCAAGCCGGTTAATCCTCAATATCAGCTCTCTGGTGTCATAAGGACGAGTAATGAAATCGTCGATGTCACGGAGGCTGTCGGCGTCATCAGTCACCTCTCCCGGGATAAGCGCTATTACCGGGATTTTCCTCCCCTTAATAATCTTCCGGGTGAGTTGCCACATTCCTGAGGCAGGAGGAGGTCCGTCCATTTCAAACAGGAGAATATCCGGTTTGCTGCTGGCTACGGCATCGCTAACTCCGTTACTATCGGAGGTGAAGGAGCAGGTCAGACCGTAAGGAGAGAGGTTCTTGCGGAGGTTTGTCCCTGTTTCATCGTCCCGCGAGACTATTAGAACGCGTGTCATCACTCAACTCCGTCACCGTTAGTAGGCGTAGAGTCTCCCGTAGGGTCGGAGTTCGCGCGGAAACAGTTTTATAAATTTGTGCGCCAGTATATCATCCGCATCACAGTCGAAATAACCGGCAAACTCGCTGACATACTTGCGGAGCGCTTTGCGGTCGCTTTCTTCGAGTTCGGTAACGCCTACTTCCTTACCCAGCTGGTATTCCTCCACGTTTCCCCGTATGTATATAACGCCGCCGTGCATGCCGGTACCGATGAACCTGGCCCGGTGTTTTTCACCTTTGCCGAGGTTCAGGCCGAGGAGGACCAGTGTGCCTCCCGCCATGTACTCGCCGAAGAAGTCCTGGGCGGTGCCGCCGATGACGACCACCGGCATCTTGTCCCGGTACTCTTTCATATGAATGCCGGCTCGGTAGCCTACGTCTTCGCGGATGAATATCCTGCCGCCCCGGGCCGATAGTCCGACGGTATCACCGGCGTGGCCGTGAACGATTATCTCACCCTCGTTCATGGTGTTGCCGCAGCCGTCCTGGGCATTGCCGTGGACGATAATCCTCGG
>CAYPDM010000010.1:0-36181 GCA_964409485.1 uncultured Dehalococcoidaceae bacterium
CATCCTGGCCTGGAAGCTGCAGAAAGACATGTCGGCTAACTCCCTGATCGAGGTGATCCAGGAAGCGGTGGATGTTACCGGCATGACCGATGTGCCTGTCGAGGATCGCACCAGGCTACTCTCGGACAACGGGGCGGGCTACGTCTCCAGGTCCTTCCAGGACTACCTGCGACTGGTGGGCATCAGCCATATCCTGGCGGCACCCTACCATCCCCAGACGAACGGGAAGCTGGAGCGTTATCACCAGAGCATCAAGCGGGAAGTTAACCAGCTACCCTATGAGCTCCCCAGCCAGTTGGAACGGGCAATTGCCGACTTCGTCGACTACTATAACTACCGCCGTTACCATAAGGCACTCGGCAACGTAATGCCTGCCGATGTCTTATATGGCAGGAGAGAGCAGATCCTGCAACGCAGAAAGGAGGTGCAAATACAAACGATTAATCGCCGCAGAGACTACAATCAGGGCCTCAGGGAGCTTGTTAATGCCGCCTGATCATGCCAAAGTGTTCGGTTCAAAAAGTGTCCCATTTCGCTGATTGACAACACAATGCGTCACTGAGGGCCTAACCAACCGCGAGATTGCGGAGGAACTCTTTATCAGTGCATTTACTGTGGAAACCCACCTAAAGAACATACTAGCGAAAACAGGATTCCGGAACAGAACCCAGCTGGCAACCCGAATACAATCAATGAACTCCGGAAACTGACCAACAAACAGGTCACCTCCCTCATACCAAACAACCATTCATCCACCAGACAAATATTAAGGCAAGCCCCGCTCAATGCTTTTTGTGGCAGTCACCAAGACCCACCTTACTATTCTTTGAGATGACACATTTCGTCAGAATGTGACTTGATATTCTATCTTCTAATAGTGAGTGATATTCAACGACAATTCTATCAAGAACTTAGCCTGATTTATTGCTATTAAGAAGTTCTTCCACCTTCTCCACTATGGCTCTTGCACTGAAAGGCTTGGTTATATAAGCATTCGCTCCTGCTTCAAGTGCTTTCTGTAAATTATAATCTTGCGCCAGACCCGTTAGCATTAGAACTTTGGTGTTAGCAGTGGTTGGGTCTGATTTTATTGTTTGACACAACTCGTAGCCATCCATTTTGGGTAGTTGAATGTCTAATATGATAATGTCTTGAATATCCTTTTGCGCAATATTTAATGCTTCTTCGCCATCTCTTGCCAGGAGAATTTTATATTCTTTAGAAAAGCTGAATATTGTTGAAAGCAGTTCAAGAATATCTTCTTCATCTTCGACGATTAACATTTTTTTGGTCATCTTCTTCTCCTGAATCGCTTAAAGTTGTTCACGACTTTTTAATTTAAGAATCTTGTACCGGAATTGCCACGAAGAATGTTGAACCTTTATTTAATTCACTCTCCAGCCAGATCTCACCTCCCATCGCTTCAGTCCATTCCTTAGCAATATAGAGACCTAGTCCACTACCCTTAATACCCTGCGTCTCGGGCCGTTGTATTCGATGGAAGGTTGTGAAAAGTGAATCTTTGTCTTCAGGACCGATTCCCATTCCCTCATCAGAAACGCTTACCACTACGCGGTGCTTTTCCATGTCTTTGCGTGCTGCAAGAGTAATACGTCCACCTTCAGGGCTATATTTAATGGCATTACCGAGTAGATTACCGATAACCTGACCAAACTTCTCGCGGTCAATAAGAACAGCGGGTAGATCAGGTTCAATTTCAACAATGATTTCATGCTTATCACTGCTTTCTCGTGTGAACACTAGACTCTCTTCTAAAACATCCTGTAACCTGACTTTTTCCAATTTCATACTGACTTTTCCGGATCGAATCCGGGTGACATTTAGGAGGTCATCTATCATGTCCGTTAATTTCCGGCCGTTCTCGTAAATGTTAATTAACCACTGCTCCCGGGTGGTATCGGGCGGATTTCGCTGCAGCAGGAGTTCGGTATAACCCATAATGGCAGTCATCGGTGTACGGAGTTCATGAGAAGCAATGGAAACGAAAGTGTCCCGGATACTAACGTCACGGATTAGCCTGGCACTCCGTAATGCGACAGCGGCAACGGAAGCTAAACCCTGTAGCAAATATATATCATCAGTTGAAAATTTCTGTCTCGTAACTTTCTCTGATAGGCACAGAACACCAACTTCGTTATCAGCTGCAACAAGAGGTATTATAAATGTGAGATCCGGGTCGGCACTTAATGCAGAAGCGGGAAATTCAATACTTAGGTTCCGCTGTGATATTAAAGTTAGTAATTTTTTCTGCTTGCTTCTCTTAACAAATGTGCCCTGGGCTGCGCCTATTTCATACGAACCGGATTGTGTGCTGATAAACAGGCAACCACCCGCTAAATTTAATGTCTGTACTATTGTCCCGACTAATAGACGTGATACATCAGTAAAGTCTTTAACTGAGTGTAAAGAAGTACTTAAACTCTGGATCATCTGGCGGTAGTCGTATCTGTCTTTATAGAAGAGCTTGTCTATCAGGCTCTCAATCCACTTTTTTATTGGTCCGAAAAGAGCTGTCGCCATGCCACCCAATACTAACGCCACAAGAATTTGTGCTGGAATTCCAAGTGACGTGTAATTAGCTGTAATGAAGAAAATGGCGACTGACAAAATGCCTGCCATTATTACTGTAATTAACCCGTAAATTAAGCCTCGTCTTATAACAACATCAATATCCATTAATTTCCGCGTAACCACTGCATATCCCATCCCTACAGGTATAAAAACAATAAACAAAATGCTGAACCCAGCTGGTATAATTGGTTGTTTCCATATAACCTCCGGGAGTATATATAGAATCAAGAAAGGAACCAGCGCCATCAGGGCACTAAGAAATATTATTTTCATTTGTTGGCGCGTTTTGGCGGAAGAAGCACGAAAATAGTTATAAACAACCACTCCAGCTACCGCTAAATAACCTAGTCCATATACGAAAAATCTGACAGCACGAAAACCCGGCAATGGTTGTCCGTTAGCTTGACCGATAAGTAGAAAAAGTATCAGTGTTATGGCTGGTGGAAGATAAATAAGAAGTGTAAGACGATTACGACGAAGTCGGGTACGTTCCTCGGGTAGAATGATGAAAAAGTGCAGGAGCAACCACGGGCCAAAAATAGCGGCGGCTACTCCAAATAGTAATGCCAGAGGAATCGCTGTGTCTGTCGCAATTCCAGCACTAACAGCTAATCCAAAGACTACACCACATAGGCAGAATACCATGGATGTAATGCTCTGAGGCCTTTTGAAGAATACATAAAATCCTGTTATCCAGAATATCAGTGAGACAATTATCAACGATATTAGTTCGGCTAATGCTCCATCGGATTGTCGTTTGCCTTCAAGAGATACTGATTCAAGCTGTCCGTTTTCATTTATAACGGTCAACTGCTTAATTGAGTCACTATAGACAATACCAGAATCTATATATTTCTCGAGGAATGTTGATGCTGGCTGATGATTAATTTCTGTTGGTCTATCGCCTATAATAATACCGGCTTCAATAGCCAGTCCGTTGGGGTCTAAGTCTGAAACTGACCATCCCTGTTCATCGCAAGTAAGTACCAAGCCCATATAAGGCTTGCCAATGCTTAGGATAAAATAGACCAGAGAAATAACCAGAATAAATAGAGTAAATATATAAAACAGGATTTCTCTAGGTCTTTTCCGTTCTGTAAGAAGCTCTTGAGGAATGTTTTCAGATTGGTTCACAATAACCCATATGCATTTATTTTAAGAACAGCTTTAGCCGTTCTATTTTGGCACCTCCCCTTTTTGCATCGGCAAGATTGTCCTGAGCCAATTGTTTGTAAGATTCCATCTTTACGGTTGTATAATTGATAGCACCGGTGTGGAATAGTAAATCCTTTATTTGTGTTGTATCGGGCATGGTTTCTGTCGAATCGTCGAAAGCTAGCTTAAGAGTATTGCGCCTATGAGAATCTGCTTGATTTAAGGCAAAAATTACAGGGAGTGTGATTTTTCGTTTTATAATATCACTTCCCTGTAATACACCCTGAATATCGTTAGCTAATTGAGATGCCATTCCAAGATTGCAACCGAATGTTGAAAATATCTTGATTAGCTTTTGCTCTGGATTAGCCAGTAAAGCCCCGACACAGCACGCACATTCCGCTGTAGAAGCTGATTTCATATAAGTGATTTTCAGATATTTATCTTCCGATATTTCCTCTCCCGGAGCTAAAGACAGGTCTAGGTGTTGTCCAATGCAGGTAGTAGTATAGAATGAGTTAATTGTGTCCATAATGCGGATTATGGTTTGGTCCTTTACACGGTATTTCTTAAGTCTGGCGATCGTCTTTTCTGCCAGTATGATAAGGGTTGTGGCTGCGTTTGTCGCAATGGCGGAGCCATATTTGGTAGAAAGCGACGTTGAGGAATCAGCATCTTCAATATCATCGAGTACCTCGGCTGCATTTTTCATGAGTTGTAGAGTCGCGGCAATCGTGAGGGCGCGTTTATATTGGCCTGATATAGCTTCATACACTATCAAAGGTAATAGAGGCCAGAGTTCATGTTTAATGCTTACGCTGCCTGATTCTTGCCCAGAATGAATTAGAGATTGTTTAATCAAATCAGAAAAGCCAGCAATCTCAGATAAAGGGGCTAGAATGGCCTCTATTTCGTCTCTTAGAAGTCTTAACAGCCTTTCCTGCCACATAACATGATGATAGAGTTATATTAAGGAGTGGGAGAATGCCAGGTATAGGTTGGGTTAATTGCTGCTTCCAGTTGTTGGGAATCAGATGTTATCAATCCTAGCTTAGCATGTGTGGTTAACACAGCCCTTTTTTCCTGTTCTGTTAGAATAAATTGTGAGAGAATGCTATCTGGGTCTGATGTGAATTGAGCTTTGGTTTTAGTATCGCTGAAGATTTGTTTAACAAGTTCTTGTAGTGCCTTAGATTTCATCTATGAGCCTCCTTTGAAGAGAAGAGATTTATAAAGTCCAGATTTTTACGTTTGTTCCGGTTTTTACGAAGTATAAACCTGAATTAGCCAAATGTCAACGTTTAGCGAAATAATGTCCAAAACGGACACAAATAAAAGATCGTGATATGAGATTATTCAAGTACAGAATGATATGACCTTATCCCATTATCGTTGACGGTCTACACCAAAAAAGGTTCGCCAAATTTCACGCCTGAACGCTAGGGGTGAACACACGAGGTTAAAAAGGAACCTTTTTAAATAATCCTGCTGCTAGGTTTCGGCATCGATTTCATATGATTTTTAATGTTAGTGTGCATTTATTCGTACTTTCATGACCATTACGGAGAAGTTAGTGTGCAATAAGAACATAAGAAGTGAAAATATTCAACGCCTATCAACGAAATAAGACGTTTTGACCTAGATTTTTTGTGTAATAACGTACATTTCCAAAGCTAAAATATCCTATGTGATATAATTTCTATCCTACACCTTGAAATTGCGGTTTTTAAAAGCCTATTTTCAACCAATTACCTCCTGTTTTAGCCTTTTAATGTACATACCTAATACATAAATGATAATTAACTTTTTCAAGTCCTGGATATTAAAGGATGGAATAATGATAATCAACGTTATGATATACTATAGTTAAAAATATAGTTAATATTCCCCTCAACATGTCGTGTCGATAACTACAGGGGCAAGTCAATTGGGATAGAGACAAAGCGGAAATAATCATGACAACGAAGAAGTCTCCTAAAGCTCAAACGGTTATGGGACCGACTGATTCCGATAAACTGGGAGTTACCCTTCCCCACGAGCACATCTTTGTTGATGCCCGTGAGAATTTCTTCTTCGAGCCGACTGACCCTACCGAAAAATCGCTGGCCCACGCCCTGGTCACGCTGGAAAACCTTTCCTGGGTACGCGCTCATGCTTTGAGTAATGCGGACTGCCTGCAATCGCCAGATGAGGCTATTCTGACTAAGGAGCTCTTGGCTTACAAAGAGGCCGGAGGCGACACCATTGTCGATGTCAGCACCAGTCCCGTTGGTGGTAATAACCCTTCAGGTCTACAACGCTTAGCCCGGGCTACCGGACTTAATATAATTATGGGTACCGGGTACTATATGGGGCTACAGTATTCTCCGGAGGTTCTTGCCCTTACGGAAGACCAACTCTGCGACGGGCTCGTACGCGACCTGATTGTGGGTATCGGTAATACCGGGGTATGCGCCGGTATTATCGGCGAAATAGGTCTCACACCCGCCCTGCGTGAAGACGAACGCCGCTTGTTGCGCGCCTGTGCGGCGGCTCAACATCAGACCGGGGCACCCCTGACCATTCACCCGCCGGGACAGGACAATCAGTTGATACAAGAGATACTGCGTATCTTGAGTGAGAACGGCGGCCGACCGGACAGGACGGTCATCTGCCATATCGACATAATGGGCTTAAATCTGGATACTGCCCGCCGTATCGCCGATGTCGGCTGTTATATCGAGTTCGATACCTTTGGCCATCTGTTCCCACCCTTCCTGCTCGGTGAGAGCGTGATGAGTTTCCCCAGCGAGTCTCAACGCATCACTGCTATAAAGCAGCTTATCGACGACGGATACCTGGAGCGCATCCTCCTCTCCCACGATACCTTTCTTAAAGTGCTCCTGGCCTCATACGGCGGGTTCGGATATGCCCATATTTTACGCAATATCGTGCCCGTGATGCTACGGCAGGGTATCACGGAAACGCAGGTTCATACCATGATGATAGATAATCCCGGCCGTCTGCTGTCATTTATCACAGACTGACCCTCGGTGAATTATGTTTTTCCGGAAAATATCAGGCTTTTCCTATCCTGAACATCTTGGTTCCACATGAGGGACATACTCCGCTGGTAGCCGGTTTTCCGTTCTTCATCTTGATAGCTTTTGGGTCTTTCATTTCCTTTTTCGCCCTGCACTTGACACAGTATGCCTGTACCATATTGACCTCCTTTAAATTTTATAACCTATGTTAGTTTATATTCTTCATACTCATACTCGCAGGGATGCCCGCAGGTTACGTACATGGTATTATCCCCGGGCACCATTATTACGGAAGCCAGTGTCTCCGCGGTAGAACCCTCAAGGGCGTGATTGCAGATTCCCTTTGGATAATGATTGTGGTCGGACATGATTTCCATCATTCCCTCGACTGTAATTTTTCCGTACCGCTTTTCGATCAGCCTCTTCATTTGCTGCTCGCGGATAAAACTGCTGGGGGCACCCATATAAACTAATTCACCCTTCTTAAAGCGGTCGGTATTATAATGATTGGCATGAGCCAGAACATCCTTATCGGGCTGTATTACGTTGTAGTCGTCGGGTTTGGTTTCGATGCCGATAATATCACCATCTTTGCTGGCAAGGCAGTAGTACATCATGCTGCGCCCGGCGGCGCAGAAAATCCCCAGGGCGTCACCGATTCGCTTTTGCCGCATCGCCTTCGGCATAACACAGCAGGCGGGTAGAGTGAGAAGTTGTTCCTCCACCGGGCTAACCACGACATTTAAGACCATTCCCACACCCGCCGAGTTCAAGGTCAACTCGCAAGCTCCCCAGAAAACCAGGGAAAGCTGCTTCAGTCCGTCGGCGTGGGTTACTTTAACAAGGTCAATCGTCCTGCCGACGGTAGCGTCGAAATTCTGACCGATAATCGCCTTACCGTCTTTCGTGGCCCTGCCGGTGACGGCAAAAGACGTACAGAAGGTTTTCATACGTTGATAATAAAAACTCAACTCGAAATTACATCTAAGCAAGAAAATCTCTTCGAGTGAGACACCGACATCATCCGCCTGACCTTTGAGCATCTCCAGTAGATAGGGATCGAAACTCTCCACCAGGGGAATGTATTTTCTCACCGTGGCGATTATCTCTTCCGGGCTGGTCTTGTAGGTTGCGGCGTATTCTTCGAGCATGGAATTAATCGAAGTAACGAAGTTGTCCCGGCTGGCGGTAGCGTATTGCTTACCGATATCGAAGGCGCTACCTTCGCATTCGATAATCTCAAATCTCTTTCTCTTTTTCAATACTGCCTCCTTTTCACACTCTTCATGCCCGCCGGCTGGCGCTGCCCCACCTCAAAAATCCCGCCATAGCCGCAATCGCCAGCAGGGCGATCGTTCCCCAGATAAACAGGGGCTGTGTGGGGAATGAATCAAGGAGGACCCCGCCGAGCAGCGATGCGCCTGAGAACCCCAGCCCCTCGCTCAATCCGAAAAACGCCATGTAACGTCCCCGGCTGTCCTGGGGAGAAAGCTCCCCGACGACCGCAAGCGACACGGGAGAGAAGATGACCTCTCCCATTGAGATGATTATCATGGCGGTTATTGCCAGTGTGAAACTCCCGACCCAGCCGTATAACAGATAGCCCAGCGCGTAACACAGGCTCCCCAGGGCAAGGGCCTTGTATTTTACCATGCGGTTGGCGAGAACGGCTACGGGATACTGAAATATTGCCACCACTATGCCGTTGGCGGTGAGCAGCATGCCGTATTGTGCCGTGGTAAACCCAACACGGTCGACGGTAAAGACGGAGAGGGTGCTGATCATCTGTCCCATGACCAGAAAGACCAGCAGGCTCAATGCGGTAAATTTCAGTAAATGCCGGTCCCTGGCTGCCAGGAACATAGAACGTATGTTTATCTGCTCCATTGCCCCGCCGAATGACTCTTTGAGCAGGAAGAATATAATCCCGCAGGAAGCGAGGCTAGTCAGCGCCGTCACCCCGAAAAGCCACGGATACGGCAGGAATACCAGCAGGTGCCCGCCCATCGCCGGACCGATTGCCCAGCCCAGGTTCATACCGACTCTCAAGATGCCGTAAGCTTCCGCGAGACGCTTCTTGGGAGAAATATCAACCACCATTGCCTGATTGGCGGGTCTGGTTACTACCATCGCTGATTGGCCGGTGGCATATGCTACGGCAATCGACCATATCGGTGCCCTGGCGGCGATTAAGAACGCCATGACGATAAATAGTACCGCAGCCGTGAGCGCGGCGCCGATAAGCAGGGGCCTCCGCCCGACACGGTCGGTAATCACCCCGCCGAATATCTGGGTTACTGCCGAGCAAAGACCGCTGATCAGGACGATGGTCCCTACCATGGTCATGGACACTCCCCGCTCCTGGTACAGGTACAGCGAGAGGAAAGGCAGGCTAAGTGAAAAACCGGCAGCGTTAAGAAGGCCTATGGCGGTGATAATCCAGATTCTGGTATCAAACTGCCGGTAACGCTGAATATTGATGGTAGCCAGCAAACGTTTCATGAGCATTAATATTTTCCGGGGCTTCTCCTGGTTGTTACGGCACTATCTTCGTCAGACTAGTCTTCTCTTTCAATCGACGAGATGTATTTACCCCCGGTACCCGCCGTGAAGAAAAAAATAGGCCGGTCGACCCGGTTAAGGGACAGGGGACAATGTTCCACCCCTCTGGGGATAAAGACCAGGCAGCTTTTGGTAATGACGTGCTTTTCGCCACCCATCCAGAGTTCCACCTCCCCTCCCAGGTCGTGGATATCATCCGGGTTGCTACCGAAAAACCCGATTACTTCGTCAAAATCGTGCGTGTGAGCCCCGACGATGCTTATTCTCGGCTTATAATACCAGACGACCTCGGTGTAAAACGCACCCTTGATTCTGTTGGAGTCCAGCCAGGCTGCGTGAGAATATGTACCGGCATACTCATCGGCAAATTCCTGTTTGCCCGCCGGCAGCTTGGCCTCCGTCATGAAATACTTGTCATACTTGCCCATTGCTTTGTTTCCTCCTTATCTCCTTAATAATACTCGTTTACCCTTCATAATGTTATTTCCGGCTCCTCCACAGTAAGCCGATACAGGCGAGGGTTACCACGACCATGAACGCGCCCGTGACAGCAAAACTGGTGGAAAAACTGAAACGGTCGATTAAGTAGCCTACTAAGGGGGTCAGAGCGCCACCGCCGCCGCGGCTGCCGAAATAGTAAAACCCGAGAACCCTGGAGCGCTGTTTCTCCGGCACATATCCTATTATATACGATTCGATTACCGGCATCGTGGTATACATGCACATGCCGATAGCGAATGACAGGACGTAACTAAGCCATCCGTAGGATACCAGCGGCAGCAGGTAAAGCAGGGGGCCGGCAATGAGTACCGTGATTATCATCACCCTGGCCATCCCGAACCTGTCCGAGAGATGCCCGCCCAGTGGACCCGCCAGCAAGCCGGCAAAGTGAACAATCGCTAAAAGGGTAGCCCCGACCCCCTCGCTGACATTCAGATAGTCCACGGCGAACAGCGGGATGAAGGATACCGCCGAGAGTGTAACGGCGTAGCCGGTGATGCCAAGGGCCAAAAATGCTACCAGTTGACGCGTATGATTTGGGGGAGGCGCTGCTGCATGTCTCTCGGGTCGATTGCGCTCGTACTTTCCGTTACGCTTCCAGTGCCGCAGGAGTAAGTAAAACACGACCCCGAAGACCAGCGTCACCAGAGCCAGCCCCATGAAAGAGCCGCGCCAGCCGAAGTAGCCGGCGATGCCTACGGCGATCAGGGGAGTCAGGAAAAAGCTGCAGGTACCGCCCACCTGGTGGATTCCCAGAACCATCCCTCTTTTTTCCGGCTCTACCAGTTCGGAGATCAGAGGCGCTGAAGCCGGATGGTAACCGCCGCCCAGCAGCCCCAGGAATATCAGGAATACAGCCATGATATAGTAGGACGGTGAAACGCCGATAAAGATGCCTACCACCGCCACGCCGGAGATGCCTATGGTCATAATCAGAGGGAGACCTATTTTATTGGTGAGATATCCCGCCGGTATCTGGCTGACGCCGTACGCCCATGAATAAGCGGAGAGTAGCCATCCCGCCTGCGTATAGTCGAGGACGAATTCGTCGCGAATAAACGGCAATAGCGGTGTTAACAGTGCTCCCAGGAGGTGATGCATGAAGTGGGCTATGACGAAAAGTATCAGAAACCCTGAAAATGAGGGAAAGCGGAGTTTTTTAATAAATGCTCCTTTTCTAATTCTCGCAGTGAGAATCCGATACTAACAAAATATTTATATTGTCTTTGATAAAGCCGGGCGTGCGACAATTAGGTGTACTGGGGATTAAATAACAGGGCCATCATCATCTGCGTTTTATTCTTGTCGACGCTTTTGTAGACAATCGGGCAATGTGTAATTCCCGCCGGTATGAAGACAGCCGTGGTGTGGCTGAATGAGTGTTTTTCCTTATCCTTGCCTTCACCTATCGTGATTTCGACTTCTCCACCCAGGTCTCCCTCCGGATTGGTCGCCACAAAAAGCAGTATCTCGTTCTGCTCGTGTTTGTGCGGCGCAACCCAGCCTGGGACGGAAGGCAGGTGGGTACCGTAAATCCAGTTGATATCAAACCACACCGGGCACCCGGGCACGATTTCTCCATCCAAGTAGATTTCAGCGGGGTTTTTCCAGGGATATTCGGCTTCCTTGGAATGATGCGCCAGCTGTTCCGCCATTTTGGGGTTTGATATTACGTATTTTCCGTATTTGCTTTCTGCCATTTTCCACTCCTGAAAAGTAGTTGTGCTATCCCTATAGAAATAATCAAGAGACTAAGAAGGAATGCGCGGCTCTTTACCGGTTACGGGGTTTTTGTAATGGAACGGGACGATATATCTATCCGGCAGCGGCTTGTAGACGGTCGAAGGCTCATCGGGAGTGCCGCTGGCCATGGAATAGACCACGGGGGTCTTTGCCCAGCCTTCAGCAAGCGGTGTCCGGAAAATAAGATAGAAATGCATTTTTTTGAAAGCCCAGACGCCGTTTTCTTTGATGTATTCGACTTCATACACGCCGAAGCCGACCATTGCCGTTAGTGCATTGTTGTAAGGCACCGCCAGCAGGATGACGCACTGCCATCTCCCCTTGGCGGTTTCGCCTCCCGGGTCCAGATTGACAACGCCCTGGAGCTGCATGTGGGTGCCCAGGCTCCCGCGCCCGGGCGGCAGCCCGCCGCCGCTAAGGAAGCCCTTGAAGAACCTCTCGACGCCCGCTTTGCTCTTGTAGACGCCGCTATCGCTTATCTCCAGCGACTCCGTATTATCGGAAAACAGGTCTACAATGTCATCCCAGAGGCGGTTATCCAGGTAGTAACCGTACGTCCTTTGCAGTTTTTTGATTTCCTGAATATCGTGTACGGCGGTAAGCTCCACCTCCAGTGCTCGAATCTTCGTCTCCAGTTCCTTGACCTGCGTCTCTAAAGTTTTACCAGCCATAAGCTATCTCCTTTTTCGAGATTATCCGGAATGCCTTTTTAGATCGGGTCGGCAAGTTTAAAACGCGGCGGTTTCTTGGTTACGTAAAGAGCCGTTTCCCAGCCGACCTCTTCGGGCTTTACGAGCGGGCGGAATCGCCCGGCTTTCTCTGCGGCTATGAGCGACGTGGCGTAGTTATCCTTTACCATGATGTTGTGGGATTTATGAAGCGGCGGGTAATTGAACGATATAGCGCCTTCCGGGCAGGTCTGCTCGCACAGCCAGCACTGCTCGCAGGGATGGAAAACCGGCGGGTCCACGGAGAAATCTATGCTGTGCGTGGGACAGAGTTCTACGCAGTAATTGCACCGGGTGCATTTTGTCATATCGATGCTGAATCCCTGTGCCCTCGCCTCCATAACGCCCGCCGGCAGCGTACCCACCATCATACTGCCGTAAAATTCATCGTACGCTTTGCCTTCCGGCAGTTTCTGGATAAGCCCGGTCTCGCCTTTATGTATTCTGCGGCTCCGTTCGACCATCTCCCGACCGAAGTCCTCTGCTTCCTTAAGGTCTATGTCATCAGGATGTCCGTCGGTGAAGTAGGGCTTGGGTACGTAGGGTAGATAGACGGAGCAGTACCAGTTCTTAAATCCGATAACCACCAGCCCCTTCCCTTTTAGAGCCGTAACCGCCTCCCGCATGAAACCGACCGGCAGGGCGGCGTGGGTATTGAAAACGAAACAATGCTTTCCTTCCAGCGAGTCCATGCCGGCAATAAACTCTTTGAGTTCAAACGGCATCTTGCCGAGTCGCACCGGACTGCCGATGCCTATCAGGTCGTAACCGTCCAGAATTTTGGGGTCGGTCTTGCGCAGCTTAACGATGTCGCACTGGTCAATCCCGGGCTTCATGCCCTTGTATATTGCTTCGGCAATCTGCTTGGTATTTCCGGTATAGGAGAGGTAAACGATTATCCCTTTTGACATATTCATCTCCTCCAGTCGAATATACGCCTCAAGCCCTGTCCCCGGATTTCGTGTTTACCCTCCCGAAGGGCCGAAACCCGGTAGTTTCAGCGGCGGAGCAATCTCCTCCGCTACGTCATCGAGTCCCAGCTCCAGCAGCTTCTTCCGGCTTGGTTTGGCGGTTATCCAGTCCCAGTCCAGGGCGCCCAGGTTCCAAATGCTCTCCGACTTTTCATCAATCGTTACCCCGGCCAGCGGGCCTTCCTTTTGAGGAGGAATGCCCAGCACCCTGCCGTGGATAAATACATTTACAGGATTTATGCCCTCGCGCAGGTTGAAGACGTGCCTCATGTTGCCGATTCTCTCACCCGCTTTGAGAAGCTCTTCCCAGGAGCGGTCCCAGCCGGTGACCGCTTTCATCATACGTTCTGCGTATGGGGAGCCTACCGTCGGGTTTGAAGGGAGGGGGGATAAGTATACGAACAGGCAGGTGCCCATGCAGTTGTTCAGATGCCTTTCGAATCCGTCGGGTCCGAACGCTCCGGTGTGTCTGCCCGGAGTTGAGTCCATTTTGTAAACGGTGGCGGTGGGGTGGCGGGGATATTGCAGGGGATGACCTTTAAGCTTCGGGTCGTGCATGCCGGGTTCCTGGCCGCCGGCGTGCACCGCGTATTCCCTGGCGCCTTTGCCGATTTTCTCGGCAGCGATGTTAACGCCTTCCGCCAGGATATCCCCGATTCCTTCTCGTTTCACCAGTTTTTCCGTCATGGCAATCAGGGCATCGGGGTTGCCCCAGTTGAGTTCTATGCCATCGGTATCGCTCTTGGTGATGATGCCGTGCTCGTAGAGTTCCATGGCGAAGGCAATGATACTGCCGGCGGAGATGGTATCCATGCCGTAGCTGTTGCAGATGTAGTTCGCCATGGCTATCGACTCGGCATTGGTGTTCAAACAGTTGGCGCCGAAAGCGCCGATGGTCTCGTATTCCACCCTCTTGCTGCCGGCCGGATACGGATATTCGATTCCTGCTTTCAGGACGCCTTTGCAGGCCGTGGGGCATTGCCAGCAGCCCGTACGATGGTCCAGATTGGCAATCATCTTGTCGCCACGCAGGCCGGAGACATCTGCCAGCTCGACCGCGCCGATGCCGCCCCAGTTCTTTATAGGCGTATCGCCGCTCATTGCTGAAGCATCACCGTGTCCCGAGGTGCCGTATGCGTTCATGCCGCTAAAAAAGGCCTTGGAAGCCTCCATGTGCTCTTTTCTAATTGCGTTGGCGGCTTCGCTGTCGGCGAGGGGTACCTGCTGGTTCCCCCTGGCTACCACCGCCTTAACTCTTTTAGAGCCCATCACCGCCCCCAGGCCGGAACGCGCGGCGGCATCGCCGTGGCGGGTGATAAGACAGGCCACGCGGGAGAGTTTCTCCCCCGCGGGACCGATAGAGACTACTTCGGCGTTGTCACCGTATTCCGCCTTGAGAGTATCCTCTGTATAGTATGTGTCCTTGCCCCAGAACTGGCTGGCGTCTTTCAGCTCGGCCTTGCCGTTGTCCAGCAGCAGGTAGACCGGCTTATCGGATATACCGGTAAAAAACACTCCGTCAAAGCCGGCGAACTTGAGCCTGGGACCGAAATGACCGCCGGAATTGGCGTCTCCCCAGCCGCCGGTCAGCGGCGATTTGCCCATAGCCGTGTATCTGGTACCGCTGATTGCCGGTGTGCCGGTCAGCGGGCCGGTCATCAGACCGAAGATGTTGTCCGGTCCCAGCGGGTCCACTCCCGCCTTCATCCGGCTGTAAAGTAATCGTGAACCTATCCCATAGCCTCCGATAAAATCCTTGTAGAGGTTATCATCCGTCTGTTCTGTTTCTATTTTCCCCGTGGAAAGGTCTACCCACAGGAGCTTTCCCATGTATCCGCCTTTAACCATTTTTACTCCTTTCTGCAACAATCATTGACAATGTGTTTGATATATACCCATTCAAGGTAGTTCATAACTGGTTATTAAACATCATCGCGAACCATATTTGTTGAAATAAAATAATAGACAGGCAGGATACCACTTGACCAATTGTGCATCAGGCTACCAATGGTAGGGGCACTAGCACCAGACTTTGCCTGATTCTCCCCTGGCAGAGCCTGCCCATCCAGCAAATATCAGGAAATTAGTTGAAATATCGTTGCGGGATTGGTGCTGTTAAATTAACTCCTTTCGCTGCTGATATCACACCTTGAAACAGGCCACCTCGTGGCCGTTACCGATATCCCTTAATTCCGGCTTTATCTCCATGCATTCTGTCGTGGCTAACTCACAACGCGGATGGAAATGACAACCTCTTGGCGGGTTAGCCGGACTGGGTACCTCTCCCTTCAGGACGATACGCTGGCGGGTCTGTTCAATATGTGGGTTCGGTATCGGCACCGCCGAAAGCAAAGCCTTGGTGTACGGATGCAGGGGATTGGAATAGAGTTCCTCCGCGTTTGTAACCTCCACGATACGGCCCAGGTACATGACAGCCACGCGAGTGCTGATATGCTGTACCACGGAGAGGTCGTGGGCAATAAAGAGATACGTCAGTCCCATCACATCCTGGATTTCTTCAAGGAGATTGATAATCTGCGCTTGGATCGAAACGTCGAGAGCTGAAATGGGCTCATCACAGACCACCAGCGATGGTCTGCAGGCTAATGCGCGTGCAATAGCCAGACGCTGTCGCTGGCCGCCGCTGAACTCGTGAGGGACGCGGTTCATCATAACAGGGTTAAGCCCGACGAGGTTGAAAAGCTCGGTCACCCGGGTGCTAAAATCACTCATCCCCGCGAGCTTATGGGTTTTAAGCGGCTTACCAACGATGTTTCTGGCTGTCTGTCGCGGGTTGAGCGAACCGTACGGGTCCTGGAAGACGGCTCCCATGTGGATGCGCATTGGCCTGATGCGGTCTTCCGGTAATCTTGATATGTCTGTTCCCATAAAAATGATGTTCCCGGAGGTGGGACGGTAAAGGCGGAGGATACAACGGCCGACTGTGGTCTTGCCGCAGCCGCTTTCACCCACCAGGCCAAGCGTTTCATTTTTCCTTATCTTGAAACTTACGTCATCCACGGCTTTAATATCGCCGACTTTGCGGCGTAGTATACCCGCCGTTATGGGGAAGTACATTTTAAGGTTTTTTACTTCTATTACTGATTCGTCTTCTATTACGGGCTCGTCTTCTGCTGCTTTCATTTCTTCTCCCGGATATCGCCATGACACGCTACGTAGTGCTTGCCGTCTATATGTCTTAACGGAGGCCAAAGTTCCCGTTCGCACCTTTCATTTTTATAAGTGCATCTGGGGAGGAAGGCGCAGGTTGGCTCCATATCAATCAGGTTTGGAGGCATACCGGTAATCGGAATCAGTTTTCTCGTGTTTCGTGTTTCTCCTAGCTGAGGTACACACTTGAGCAGGCCTATTGTGTAAGGATGACACGGGTTATCGAATATATCGTAGGATAGACCAGACTCAACGATGCGGCCGGCGTACATGACATAGATTCTCTCGGCATAACGGGCGACCACGCCGATATTATGTGTGACGATAATCAGCGAAGTATTAAATTCTTCCGTCGTTTTCTTCATAAGTTCCATTATCTGTGCCTGAGTGGTTACGTCCAGAGCTGTGGTAGGCTCATCGGCGATGAGTATTTCGGGATTACAGGAGATTGCCATGGCAATCATTACTCGCTGGCGCATGCCGCCGCTAAACTGGTGGGGGTAGGCGTCAATGCGTTTTTCAGCTTCAGGAATGCCCACCAGCTTAAGCAGTTCGATAGCGCGCAGTCTGGCGGCGTGGGGGTCCATGCCGAGATGCCACTCCAGCGTTTCGGTTAACTGCCGGCAAATAGTCAGTACGGGATTAAGCGAAGTCATTGGTTCTTGGAATATCATGGCAATCTTGCCGCCACGCACGGAACACATTTTATCGCCCTTAGCATCGTACTCGAGCAGGTCATTACCATCGAAGATAGCCTTGCCGTCGACTATTTCGCCCGGTGGTGTAGGTATTAACTGCATCACTGACAACATACTTACCGATTTACCGCAGCCACTCTCTCCTACTATTCCGATGGTCTCTCTCGGATTTATATATAGAGAGATGCCATCTACGGCTTTAACCTGTCCGTGGTAGGTATTGAAGTAAGTCTTAAGATTTTCAACATTTAAAAGAGCTTCCATGTCAACATCCTTACTGATTCTCTGAGCAATGCCTAGATAACACCTCTCAGCCTCGGGTCAAGTGCATCCCGTAGGCCATCCCCCATCATATTGAAACCGAAGACTACCAGCATAACTGCCAGGCCTGGTGCCATTGATAACTCCGGATTGGTAAGGAGATATCGATAGCCGTCATTTACCATGCGACCCCAGACCGGTGTCGGCGGGGTGATACCTACCCCCAGAAAACTGAGCCCCGCCTCCGCCAGAATGGTGGCGCCAATTCCCATGGTCATCATCACCAGTATGGGAGCGAAGCAATTAGGCAGAATTTCGGTGAGCATAATATTAAGGTTACTCACACCCATAGCCCGTGCCGCCATAACATATTCGTTCTCCCTAATGGACATGGCCGTACCACTCGTTATACGGATAACTGGCGCTATCATACCAACGGTCAGAGCTATAATGACATTTTGCAGACCACCACCGAGCAACCCGGCGATAAGGAGAGCCAGTATTATACTCGGGAAGGCCATCAGGCCATCGGTAATCCTCATGATTATATGGTGCAATGCTCCGGTGGAATTCGCAGCGACAAGACCCAGAAATATGCCGATAGAAGTAGATATGGTGATAACCACGATGCCTATAAACAGAGAAGTACGCGCGCCAAAAATCAGGCGGCTCAACGTATCCCTGCCAATCTCGTCGGTGCCGAGGAGGTGCGTGCTGCTTGGGTGCACTAACGAATTCATAACATCCATCTCAATGGGGTCATAGGGAGCCATCCAGGGGCCGAAAATAGTAATAATAATAAAAATAAAGATAATTATCAGGCCGACGACGGGGAGCGGGCGCCCGAAGAATACGGATACGGTGCGCTTGAATTCACTGTACTTCCTTAAAGGTACATCCGATACCGTAGTATCCCTGAGCGGAGCTCCGGGGCCTGAACTACCTACCATACCATGACTCCTTAATCATATCTTATCCTAGGGTCAAGCCAGCCGTAGGAAATATCAACTGCAATATTAGCGAAAGTTATCAGTGCCACCATCATCAAAGTGCTAGCCTGAACAATCATGTAATCCTGCCCGAGAAGGGCTGTCGTGAGTAATCTCCCCACGCCGGGAATGTTAAATAAAGTTTCGATAATCACCGAACCCCCGAACAGGCCGGCGACCAGGAAGCCCATATTGGCAATCAATGGGATCAAGCCGTTCTTAATGGTATGCCTGAGGACGATGACTCGTTCCTTCAGACCTTTAGCCCAGGCCGTGCGTATGTAGTCCTGAGCAACGACCTCAAGCATGCAGGAGCGTGTCAGGCGGGCGTTTGACGCCAGGCCGAAGAGCGACAGGCAGAAAATCGGCAATATTATCTGGCGGGTGTTTAGCCAGAAGTCATCGAAAGGTGATGTATAACCCGCGATTGGCAGCCAGCCTAACTTAAGACCGAAAAGATATATCAGCAAAATAGCTGCCCAAAAGCTGGGTATGGTAATGCCTATGTTTGCCAGGAAGGTAAGTACTGTATCCAGCCACGTGCCCCGCCTCAGAGCGCAGATTATACCGAAACCTATGCCGACAACGGTAGCAAATATCGCGCCGATGATGCTGAGATGTAAGGTCACCGGCATACGTTCGCCGATCAGCTTCGAAACGGGCTTCTGGAGGTTAATTGATTCTCCAAAGTCGCCACGGAACATGTCCGCTATCCAGTTTATATATTGCATAGGCAGCGGTACGTCCAGGCCAAATCTTGCCTGCAATTCTGCCAACTGGGCAGGGTCGTAAAGCGTATCCCTAAATTGTTGCTGGGTGAGATACATTAAAAGCGGGTCACCCGGTAAAAGTCGTATCAGTAGAAATACCAGGATAGTCACTATAATAATGACAATAAGACCCATAAATACACGGCGAATGATATACCCTACCATTCAAGACCTCTCACTGGTGTATTATTGCTTTAATGATAACTGCTTACAGTATATTCCAAAAGGTGCCGCACCGACGAATTACACCGCGAGTCCGGCACCCCTTTTAGCCTTGAAAGAGACCTGCTTTATCTATGGTTAGTTTTATTTTAACTGAAAAAATAGATTCGTTCTTGACAGCCTGTTCTCACCAAAAATTTGAGCGAACCCGCTGACTTTTCCTTCGGTGGAGGAGTCAGAATATATCCGGCCCCTCCACCAGTATGTCTCTTTTTCTTTTCTTCAGCTATCTCTATATTATTTCTGTTCTTTCCAGATGGCTTCCGGCCACCACATGTCCATAGCACCACCAGCATGAAGTACGAATCCATGAGAAGTACCATCGTTCACACCGAAGGGTGCGTCTCCCCTCCAGGTAAAGGTGATACACTCATTATAGTCAAGCCGGACTATTTCTTTCATCAATTCCACACGCTTGGTATCGTCAATCTCGGACATTGTCGCCGCCCACTTATCATGCCATCCGGCCGGCACGTACATGCTGGGCCAGGCAGTCGGGTCGCCCCAGCGGGAGTTAAGACCCGTGATGGTATCATAGGTTGGGTAACCCGGATGTAGGAGGCCTTCCCAGCCGCCATACCACATAGACACTGCCCTTCCCATGTCAGCCATGTCCATTTCGGCATCTATGCCCATCTTTTTAAGCTCGGTTGCCAGAGCTTCTAAGAAGTTCATCTCCGCAAAGGTGTCCGAATGCAGGGTTGTCGCGAAGCCATCGGGGTAGCCGGCCTCTGCCAGCAGTTGCTTGGCTTTGTCCAGGTTGTATTCGCGGATCGGTAGTTCGGGGCAATACCACGGGTCTTTTGGCTCAGCCAACTGATACAGAGCAACAAACCCTCTCTTTTCACCGCCGCCGATACCATTGACCAGGGTCTGCTTGTCCACGCCATAGTGAATGGCTTCTCGTACTTTCTGGTTGGAGAAGGGGGAGGCCGGATCGGCGCTGTCCCACGTCATGGCAAAATGGAATCGTAGCGGATACGGCGTAAGATTATAGCCTTGCTCCTCCAGCATGTTCGATGTAGCCAGTTGAAGTCCTGTTGCCAGCTCGTCTGCCTCGCCCGCCTGGAAAGACATTACCGCGACGGTCCTGTCAGCGATGGTCCTTATGATAATCGCATCGAGGTAAGGCTTGCCTTCCTGCCAGTAGTTCAGGTTCTTCGTATATTTGACATAGTCCTCCGGTTTGAAGCTATCGTAGATGAAAGGACCGGTGCCCACCATGTGGAGCTCGGATATGTTTTCTTCCGTGGCGGGTGTCTGTAAAGCCGTCGGTGAGGCAATCATACCGGTAAGCCCGGTCAACGCGATCATGTAGTTGTAGTTGTACATTTCGAAATTTGCCTTAAGAGCATAGTCATCAACAATATCATAAGATGTTGCCGCATTTAGTACAGCCGCGCCCCAGAGTCCTGATTGAGCCGTTGTTTCCAGGTTATATTTGACCGCCTCGGCATTCAAGGGAGTGCCATCGTGGAACTGGACGCCTTTGCGTATATGGAAGGTCACAGATTTGCCATCGGGAGTGATATCAAAGGATTCAGCTAGATGCCCCTTGAGAGTTCCACTTAAATCCAGCCGGAGTAATGGCTCCAGGCAGGGAGCCATATGCCTGGCCGACAAAGAGCCTCCATCAGCAGGTGGGTTAACATTGGAGGGGATTGTATCTGACAACATGACCCACGTACCACCGTACTGTGGCTGGTCAGGTGCCGGCGCAGGAGCCGGACTCGGTGCAGGTGCCGGTTCCGGACTCGGTGCCGGGGCCGGTTCTGGTTCCGGACTCGGTGCCGGAGATGGCGCCGGACTTGGTGCAGGTGCCGGTTCTGGTTCAGGTTCGGCACAACCGCCAAGCATCAGCGAGCCGATTATTACTATCGTGAAAATAATTAAGAAAAACTTTTTCACTTTTTTCCTCCTTTATTACAGGGGAGAGACTTCTCAGTTCATTATGTAAACAAGAGTTCACTCTATTGCGTATTATTTTAAATATTACACCTCCTCCTTAATAAATTTAGACCACGGCGTTATTGCTTCCATGTTTCAGGTTATCAGTGAGGAAAACATGAGCAACTTATGATTATTTTCAGATTATATCAACGCATTATATACTTCAAGATACCAATAGCCTCCATCTTTTGGACAACTGGGTATGTACCTTTTTGTGTGATTCACGATACAAATCCCAATAATTCCTCATAATAGATGGATAAAAACCATAGTAATGAATGGACACTTAGATATCGGATGACGGTCGAAACATTGATGATGGTAATCTATTGCTGATAAAGCTACCGGATGTATCGACATTAATAATCGCTGTAACTGGTTTACTTTTTCATCCGATGCTTATAGTTCCATGTTCGAACATAACAGAAGATATATTTTATTGTCCGAAAGGTGGAGTCTATTAGCATCTTGAACCTTGCTATAGATTAATATACTCTAAAAGCAAAATCGGGTTTTCATATAAATTTCATAAGGCATGTCAGGTTTTGTATGGAGCTTTAATAAAGGGTGCCGAAGCGAATGTCAGCAGATTTAATAATTGTTAACGGTAAGGTGATTACGGCTGACGCGAATTTTTCCATCGCTCAGGCAGTTGCCGTTAAGGGTAGGAAAATAGTAGCTATAGGTGAAAATGACAACATTAAAGCTTTGGCTGACGGGCAGACAAAAACTATAGATCTGGAAGGGAAAACCATACTTCCGGGTATTAATGATGCCCATATCCATGCTGCCCTTTACTGGGGTTCTAGACCGCCTGTAGTACTTGATGTAGGTTACCCCGCAGTGAAGTCGATTCGTGATATTGTGAGCGCAGTTGGAAAACAGGTTCAAAAAATCAAACCCGGTAAATGGATCCGGGGGACAGGGTTGAATCTGGGTGCCTTGAAGGAATGTAAAAGTAACCCGGCAAGATACCCGGCACGATGGGACCTTGACCTGATATCCCCTGAGAACCCTGTTTGTCTTACGGTGATTCCTTTTACTATAGGGGAGCATGTTACCTGGCTCAATACCCGGGCCCTGGAACTGGTAGGTATCACCAGGGATACACCGGTGCCCCCAGGATGTGAGATAGTGAAGGATCCGATAAATGGAGAACCTACCGGTCTGTTGAAGGGGGTGCAACTGGGGGAGATGGTCGCTAAGGTTGTTCCTGATTTGACGCGAGATCAGAAGCGAAAAGCACTGCTCACGGCTATGAAGGAGCTTAATTCGCTGGGCATAACGAGTATAACCGAAGGCGCTCTCGGTCCGGGTGGCACGGGATATCAAGGGGGATTGTGGGATGAGGAATGTATTGATATTTACAAAGGGCTTGATAATGAGGGCAGGCTTTCGTTAAGAGTCGGCATTATGATGCTCTTTACTCCTTATGGCTCGTATGACCGCGAAGCGTTGTACGAAGGGCTATCTCAATCTGGGTTAAGTCCCGGTTTTAACAGCGAATGGTTAAGGATAGCCGGGGTCAAACTATTTGCCGACGGCATACCCCTGAACAGGAACGCCTGGATGTACGAAGAATATGTAGGTGGCGGCAATGGCAAAATGCTTTTCACCGGAGAAACCGACGAAGAGCGCTGCAGCGAACTGATGAAAATCGTTGCCTATTCTCATAAACTTGGCTTCCGGGTAGGCATTCATGTTACAGGAGATAGGGCTATCGATGCGTGCATTGACAGTTTTGTCAAAGCCGAACAGGAAAAGCCAAAAGGACTCCGGCATTACCTTATTCACGGGGATTTTGTATCGGCAGAGGGGGCAAAGCGTATGGCCGGGTATGACATAGGCGTCTCGGTACAGCCGGCCCTGGCTGATATTGTCATGAATTTCCTGCCGCATTCCTTGGGCATGGAAAGAACGGCGCGATACGGGTGTTTGAGGACATTACTCGATGCCGGCGTTCACGTAGCCGGAGGATCCGATGCCCCGGTCACGTATCCTGACTGGAAAGCGACAATACAGTCGATAGTGACGCGTAATTACGCTCCTGCTGGCAAGCCGGCCCGGCAAGTAACTGTAGAGGAAGCTATCCGTATGTTTACGGTGGCGGGCGCCTGGCAGGACCATGCGGAGGATATGAAAGGTTCTATCGAAGCAGGTAAACTGGCGGATTTCTGCGTTTTAAACGAAGATATATTAACCGTTGAACGGCACCGGATAAAAGATATACGTACCCTGATGACTATCGTAGGAGGCAGGGTTGTGTATGACGCCGGATTGGGCAGATAATCATAGCTAAAAATAAAAAAATATAAGGAGGCTTTTAATGGACAATTATCATCGCACGTATTATGAAGGGATGCAGATGGATATCTGCAAAACGCTGACTGTCGGCAAGCTGGTCTTCCTTTCCGGGACAGAGGCGATGGATTCTGATAAGGGAGGGGCAGTTCCTGAGAGTATGAACGAGCAGATAGAGGTAGTCGTCAGGAAAATGAACGCCGCCCTGGAGGAAATCGGGCTTAACATCGGAAATATGATAAAACACACTATATATATGACGAAGGGCTCGGCAAACCCCATCGACGTAATACAGAAATTTCACCAGGAATGCTACCGTATTGCGCCCAGCTTGAAGGAAAAACCCAGCACGGGGACCCTCGCTGTTATCGATGGACTTGCTTCGGACACCTTTAAAGTTGAGGTGGATGCGATAGCCGCTTATCCGGACTAAGGATATAAGTTGCGTTTAGTAGAGTTTGACTGTTTTTTTGTAGAGTGTATATTAGTGCACGTTTGAAGGTTACATGTGTACTTTAAGAGCCGTATGGACGACGTGAAAGTAGGAGCAGTAGATGAAGGAGAAGAAAGAATTCAGGGTAATCGAATGCAGCGGTAGTTTTTACGAAATCGGAAGGCAGTACGGGGAGTCCTGCCGGGCAAGTCTGGTCGGCTCCATAGAATCGCTTTTCAAAGATATCGGCATGTTTCAGAAGGCTGGCAAGGAGGATATTATCGCTAATGCCAGGAAGTATCTGCCGCTGGTGGAGAGTTTCGACCCTGAGTTAATCGATATGCTGAAGGGTCAGGCGGATGGAGCCGGTGTGACCTTCGAAGAGGTTTTTACATTGAGGTGCAGGCTTGAGTTGGGCATGTACTACCAGCGTATACTGGCGCTCTGCACGTCTTTTATCGCCACGGGAAATGCGACAAAAGGGGGTAAGACCATCATCGGTCAGACGTACGACCTGAATCCCGGCATCAGTATAGACCTAGTGAAGACGAAATTTCCTGATGGCATGGAACAATTATCCCTGGTCTTTGCGGGTGGTGGGGCCGGGGAACTGCCCTTGAACTCGGCCGGGTTGGGGATGGTGTTGAATGTCATGATAAGTCCGGCCGAGGAGCAGACGCTTAACGTTCCCTGTTCCTGCGTGATACCGAAGGCGATGAGGCAGAAGAGGATAGGTGACGCGCTGGGAGTGGTATGTGGGGCGGGTCGGAGTATTCTGCATTACGGATTTGCCAGCGCCGAGGGGGATATAATCGGAATTGAGACCCGGCCGGGTGATTATAACGTGATACCGCCGCAGAGAGACATGCTGTTGCATACCAACCATTACCTTACCGAAAAATTCAAGAGGGGCGATAAAATATTCGGTTTCATGGAGGGAGACAGCTACATACGTATTCAGCGTTTAAAGAGGCTTATGGAAGAGCATTATGGCGAACTGACTGTTGAGTTAATGAAAGAATTCCTGACCGACCATACTGATTACCCGCGTTCTATCTGTAAACATACCGACCTGGGGGTACAACTCGGCGAGACACTCGCTGCGGAAATCATGGTGCCCGAGGAAGGATTGATGTACACTGCCTGGGGGCAACCCTGTAAATATGAATACCTGGAGTACAGGTTGAGTTAATACGTTGGACGGGATACAAATTATAAGTAAACGGTCTACTCTTTAAATTCAACCGAAATAGTCGTGCCTTTACCCGGCTTTGAAGATATTTGTAAATTACTGTTAAGTAATCTGGATCTTTCCTGCATTCCTATTATCCCTATTCTTTCCTGATGCGGGAAACCATCAATATCTTTAAATACAAAACCTTTACCGTTGTCCTGAATTAACAATTTAACAGTCTCTTTAAAGAATACGAGTTTCACGTTCACATCGGTTGCTTCCGCGTGACGCCTTATGTTGTTCAGGGCTTCTTGGGCAATACGGAATAAATGATTATTAACCTCTTGGTTAAGCGAGCGCTGGCGGCCTTCTACGGATACCTTTGCCTGGACGGAATCGTCCCGGTTTAGTTGGTCGACGAGCCATCTTATCGCTGGAACGAGACCGAGGTCATCCAGTATTCCGGGTCTTAAAGCAAGGCTCAATCTTTTAGTATCCTCGGCTATATTTAACACGGTATCCTTAATCTCCTCCAGATCTTCGCCGACATGGGGGTCAATAATGCGGCTTTTATCAACTGCCAGCTTCCGCACGTCATTTGCCACTATCCATAACCGCTGTGTTGTATCGTCGTGAATTTCTCTTGAAATACGTTTTCGCTCTTCTTCTTGAGATATAAAGATACGAGCCATGAAAGCCTGACGTTCTTTTTCGCGTTCCAATGATGCCTTCTTTTCTGACTCCCTCCATTTTATCTGTAAGGCAAGTATAGCCACAATCAACAATGGTACTAGCAATAAGAAAACATTTGTTATCAGTGAGTTAATGTCAGGCGCGTAATAGTTAATCCTGGGTATCATTATGGCCATGGTAAATAGCCACGTTAGAAGAATACCACGCCACCAGAATATTAAAGCGGCATAGACGAACGGAATGAAAAAAAGGCTACCGTGGATATCATTGTTGAATTCAAAAATCACAAGATGCCACAACCAGCCCCAATTCTGGTTGATAAGGTTGGCGAATAAAATGTCGGAGTAATATATGAAAGTAAGGCCAAACATGATAATTACTATGGCCCAGAAGTGATAATTGCGGAATATGCTGAGTCTATACGTGAAAGTTATGCCTGCAAAACTCTTCATGTCAGTGCCTTATCAACCGATATCATCGATATTGATAAAACCAATACGTAATGAAGTAATAACTGCTTCTGTCCGTGAGGATACATCTAATTTGCGGAATATATCGACCATGTGACTCTTTACGGTACGTGAACTGATATTCAACTCACTGGCTATTTCTTTGTTGCTGATACCCTTCGCAATTAATCGGAGAATCTCCAGTTCGCGTGTAGTGAGTTTCACACCGGTATCTAAACGTACAGGTTTGGTACTGTGCCTAAGGGCGTATTTTAATACTTGCTGGAAAACCTGGGGAGATAGTACCGTTTCACCGGCTACAACGGAACGTATAGATTTAATGATATCTTCAACCAGTATATTCTTTGTAAGGTATCCGTCAGCTCCAGATTCAAGTATGCCGAGTATATGTTCAACATCATCATAGACGGTAAGAACTAGTACTATAATGTCGGGGTGGCTGACTTTTATCTGTCGGGTTGCTTCTATGCCGTTAATTTTAGGCATTCCGATATCCATAATCACCACGTCCGGTGTCAACTCGGAAACAAGCTTTACGGCTTCTTCGCCATCGCCGGCCTCTGCCAGAACAATGAAATCAGCTTCTTTTTCCAGGTCGTTCCTGAGGGCCTTACGCACTATCGGGTGGTCATCCGCCAGGATAATCGTAGTTTTTCGGGTTTCTTCATTATTTAGTTCTGTTGTTGGACTAATGCCATTCATTACCTGCATTCTAACAAAAAGCGGATAAAATTAACAGTTGAGGCTTTTTAACTCCAGCCAAAAGATATATACTTATAGTCCAAAAGATAGAGACTAATAGTATCTTGAAGTACATAACGGTATGATATACTCTGAAAGCGTTATCGAGTTGTAAACACTTTTACTATTATCCGGCAAATTTATATAATGTACTGCCTTACGCTTTATCAAGGAATAACAAGCTATGAAAAGAAATATTACGGTTTTCCTAACGGTACTATTGACAGGGCTGGCAGTTCTCGGGGGATGCGCTGACAACTCTCCTCCGCCAACGATAGAGTTAAAGGTTTCTACCTGGGGGCCACCTCAATTACCCATTTCCGTGGTCAATCAAGAATGGGCGGAAATGATCGAGGAGAGGAGTGGCGGCAGGGTAAAATTTACCTTTTACTGGGACCAGTCCCTGGTAAAAGCAAGTGATACCTGGAAGGCTATCCAAACGGGTATAACGGATATCGGTTATTTCGTAATCGGTTTCGATGAAGACCCCACGTTGCATGCCCTTAACGGCTTCACCGGCTTGCCGTTCATGGGTTGGGAAGACATGCAGATGGCAACGGATATATACCATGAAATATTTCCCAAATTCCCGGAGTTGAACGATGAATTTAAGGACACCAGGTTATTATGGATATGCAGTATGCCGCCCAACCAGATACATAACGTTAGCAAAGAAGTACGTGTTCCCGCGGATTACAGGGGTAGTAAAGTCCTCACATCAGGTCTACTGGCTGAAATAGCCGCCAATGCGGGTGCCGCACCGCTTACCAGCGTTGGGCCACCGGACTGGGAAACATCTCTGGAGATTGGTCTCGCTGACAGCATTATGGTGCACTGGTCGGCTGTCAGCGGCTACGGTCTTATTCCCCTTTTCCATTATCATACTGATTTCGGCGATGCCGGTATCAGCATGGGAATGCATGGCATGTGGGCGAATGAAATAGTCTGGAATAAACTCCCTGAGGATATCCAGGAGATTATCCTGGACCATTCTTCCTGGATTGAGGACAGGTATATTTCAATAGATGAAGCTGAAATTGTTAAGGCAATCAATGAAGCCAAGAAGCTGGGTAATACTTTCTCTACCCTTGATGAGAAGGAAATAGAAGAGTGGAAGAAAACCGCTGAATCGGTTACGCTGGCATGGATAGAGGAAGTCGAAGGCACGGGCTTACCGGCCCAGGCAGTTTATGACGAGGTGAAGCGGTTAATCGTCGATTACACAAAATGAGGTGGTCAGTGATTCTTAAAGAATACAGTCTTGAGGACAAGGTAGCTATCGTAACCGGGGCAGGGAGGGGTATCGGTAAGGGGATTGCCCTGACTCTCGCTGAGGCCGGTGCGGACGTCGCTCTGGCAGCGCGTACCGAGGAGCAATTGGAGGGTACGGCAAAAGAGATACGCAAACTGGGGCGTAGATCGCTGGTTGTCCCAACCGATGTGCTGAAGAGAGAACAGGTGGCAAATGCAGTCGCCAGAACCCTTTCAGAGTTTGGCGGAATCGATATTCTAGTAAATAATGCCGGGATACCTGTTCTCAAGCCAGTTGCTTTTATGCCCGGGATGAAGCTCGAGGGGTGGCAGACCGCTGATAGCTGGGACACGCCAATCACCGAGGAAGAATGGCATCTTGTTTTAAATACTAATTTAACCAGTGCCTTTCTCTTCGCCCAGGCCGTGGGCCCACATATGCTGGGGCGGAAGAAGGGAAAATTCATTAACATCAGTTCGAATAGCGCCGAGCTGGCCCCTCCGTATTTTTCGGCGTATTGTGTCAGCAAAGCCGGCCTGAGTATGTTTACCCGGTGCCTGGCCACGGAGTGGGCCCCTTACAATATTTGCGTCAATGCCGTCGGTCCCGGGAGCGTTCATACGGAATTAAGTGCGCCCGTGCTTAACGACCCCGAGAGAAAGAAGTCGATACTGGAAAGTGTCCCTCTGGGTCGATTAGGAGAGATACGGGAAATCGGACTGCTGGTTGTCTATCTTGCTTCAGAGGCATCCAACTGGGTTACGGGGCAGACTTACTATATAGACGGCGGTCAACTATCCCGTGGTAACGGGTTTTAGCCAATCGTTTTGTTGACAGGTTGAGCAACAGGTAGAAAGACTAGTCTGCAATAATAACTTAAACGATATTTTCCTGCAAGGAGGCAGAAAATATGATTTCAGAGCAAGAACTTGCCAAGTTATCATATCCGGAGGCGCCCAGGATTGTTACGAAGATACCCGGTCCCAAGAGCCAGAAAATACTGGAAGTCGTTCCACAATATGAATCGCTGACCCGACCCGGCGGCGCGGCTCCCCCTGTTTTCGACGAGGGCATGGGCGCTGCGGTAAAAGACCCCGACGGTAATATATTCATCGATATGTCCGCCGGGGTAGCGGTAAATTCCGTAGGCCGTCGGCATCCCAGGGTGGTCCAGGCAATGGAGGGGCAGCTGGGTAAGCTGATGCACGCCGCCGAGGCGGTAAATACGCGCCGTACGGAGTTAGCCAGGAAGATGTCCGATATCATGCCCAGGGGTTTGCGGGGGAATTGCGTCAGCTACTTCACCCAGAGCGGCAGCGGGGCGGTGGAAACGGCCATAAAGTTCGCCCGTCATCTGACGGGTAGGTCGCAGATTGTAGCTTTTCACGGCGCTTATCACGGTGTATGGTGCGGTTCCGGCGCTCTAACCACGGGAGACAACTACCGCCATGGTTTCGGTCCCCTTATGCCCTATGTAATCCATGTGCCTTATGCCTATTGCTACCGCTGTTGTTTCGGTCTGGAGTATCCGGGCTGCGACCTCCAGTGCGCTAAATATGTCGATTACGTGCTTAATACCCCTTATACCGCGGCTGATGACGTTGCTGCGCTCATCGTAGAGCCGCTGCAGGGGGAAGGCGGCTATCTGGCGCCGCCGCCGGGTTATATGGAGATATTGAAAGAGGCCTGCGAGAAAAAGGGGGCGTTATTCATTGCCGATGAAGTCCAGGCGGGGGCGGGACGCAGTGGTAAAATGTGGTCTATAGAGTTCAGCGATGTCGTACCAGACATGCTGATATGGGGTAAGGGACTGGGTGGAGACCTCCCGATGGCCGGCCTTACCTTCAAGTCCGATTTTGCCGATAAATTGGAACCGGCTTCCCAGCCGGGCACCTTCGCAGGGAACGCCCTTTCCGCCGCTGTCTGCATGACGAATATTGATATTCTGACCGATAAGAATTACGACCTGATGGGCAGAGCCGGCAAGCTGGGCGAAGAAGTAGTAGCCAGGCTTAAAGAAGAATCAAGAAAAATCAATATTATCGGGGATGTCCGCGGTCGGGGTTTGTTTATCGGAATAGAACTCGTAGAGAACAAAGATACGAAAGAACCCCTAGCCGCCGAGACCATGGGGGATATCTTGTCCGGACTTCTTAACCAGGGCTTAATTGCCGTTCCCTGCGGCCGCTACCACAATGTGATACGTTTTATGCCGCCCCTGACCATAACTAAAGAATACCTGAAAAAAGCGGTTGATATTGTCCTGGACGTATGTAATAAACACCGTTAATAATCTGTGCAGGAAAATGTGTAATAAAAATTATATAAAGGTATAGGGCAGAATGATGGAAAGTCAATACGGGAAATACTTTATCAGCGAACCCAGGGTGGAAAGCGTTGCTTACCATCCGGTTAAAAATGTCAAAGGGGTAACCTTCCCCGACGAAATTTATCTCGACGGTGATATTATAAAAGGTTCGCCGGCGGTGGTGGATATCGGGTGGTGCTTTCAGATACCCGAGCCGGACCCCGTCGAATGGACGCATACCCATGATTTCGACGAGGTCCTATGTTTTATCGGGACCGACCCGGAACACCCGCGCGACCTGGGCGCTGAGATTGAATTTCATATCGGGGATGAGAAACACACTTTCAGTAAGACGACCACTATTTTCGTTCCGAAAGGCGTGCCGCATTGCCCTTTTATGCATAAACGTGTCGATAAGCCCTTCCTGCTGGTGGTGTTTGCCCTGGCAGACAAATACCCCTCGGCCAAGGATGACTCCGTCGAGAATCCGGGGCAATACAAATAAGAAATCGAGATGGAGGGACCCCGTGAGTGTAGAAGATAACAAGAAGGTCGCCGTTGCCGATGTCCTCCGTATCGGCCCGGAAACCCTGGAGGAAAAACTGGACTGTTACACCGGCGATGCCGTGGTGTGGGACCCGGTTATGAAGGTTGCCGGATATACGAAAACCAACACGGCCTCCGGTATTGAAGAGGTCAAGAAGTTTTTTACATGGCTGGCGAACCTGCCGCCGGTAAGAGCCGAAGTTCAGAGAGTCTTCGGCGAGGGTGATTGGGTTGCCGTTGAATGGTTGCTCCAGGGGGGCGGGGATACTCAATCGTTCGAGATACCCTGCGCCAATATCTACGAATTCAAAGACGGCAAGATTAAGGACGTTCGGATGCATTTCGACTCGGCCTATTTTGCAGAAATAATGAAAGGATAATAAGCAGTACGATGGCTGATTTAGTATTTATCAACGGTAAGATTGTTACGGTTGACGGTAATTTCTCCATCGCCCAAGCGGTAGCGGTTGGGGGTGACAGGATTATCGCCGTCGGGGCCGATGAGGATGTTAAAACATATATCGACGCTGAGACGGAGGTTATCGACCTGAATGGCAGGACGATGCTGCCGGGTATAAATGACGCTCATATTCATGCCTCTCTTTATGGTGGCACGAGGCCACCTCTGACGCTCGATGTCGGCTATCCGACGGTGAAATCGATTAGTGATATTGTGAAGGCGGTTGAGGAGAAGGTGAAAGAGTCCAGACCCGGCGAGTGGATAAGGGGCATGGGCTGGGACGAAGGCTATCTGGAAGAATGCGTTAAAGACCCGTCGCGTTACCCCAACCGCCGCGACCTTGATGCAGTTTCCCCGGATAACCCCGTGATACTCGGCCATTACACCCAGCACGAGGCATGGGTAAATAGTAAGACAATGGAAGTAGCCGGGATTACCCGGGATACTCCGACCCCGGAGGGTGGAGTGATTGCCAGGGACCCGGCTAACGGAGAACCCACGGGTATCTTCAGCGAGTTTCCGGCACAGGCCCTCGTGATGAAGGCGGTCCCTCTCTGGACAAAAGAGGAGAAACGGCGTGGAATCCAAGTTATGATACGGGATTTGAATTCGCTGGGTATAACCAGCATCACCGAAGGTGCCCTGGGTTCCGGAGGCGATGGGTTCCAGGGCGGTCTGTTTGGGTCCGAGTGTATCGGGATTTATAACGACCTCCTTAATGAAGGCAAGCTAACATTAAGAGTGGGCTGGCTGTACCTGTTTGGCGAATACGGTGCCTGTACCTTTGAGGATTTCCGGGAGGTCATTCCACAGTTGGGCGTTCATTCCGGTTTCGGTAACGAATGGCTGCGTCTGGCCGGAGTCAAGATATTCGCCGACGGCACCCCGATGACCAAGACTGCCTGGATGTATGATGAATATCCGGGCGGCGGCGGTCGCGGCAGCCTGGTAATTCCCGGCAATAACGATGAAGAGCGCCGCAGTGAGTTGATAAAGATGATTTGTTTCGCCCACAAGTACGGGTTTCAGGTTGGGGTCCATGCTATCGGCGGCCGGGCAATTGAAGCTACTATCGACGGTTTTATCCAGGCCGAGAAAGATGACCCGAAAGGTCTCCGCCATTATGTGCTGCATGCCGACTTTATTTCAGATGAGTATATAAGGCTCGCCGGTAAGCATGGCTTCGGACTCGGCGTTCAGCCGATTTTAAAGTGGACTTTCTCCGATTCGATGGATAAGCTGGTGGGAATCGCACTCTCTACCCGGCAGTTCCCACTGCGTAAAATAATCGATGCCGGGGTGCACGTGCCGGGTGGTTCTGATGCGCCGGTAGTTTACCCGAGCTGGCAGGCGGGAATACAGGCGGCGGTGCTCCGGGAGTCCAAAGCCACCGGCACGGTCAGGGGCCCGGACCAGCGTATCACCGTTGAAGAAGCCATCCGTATGTACACTATCGAAGGCGCCTGGCAGGACCACGCTGAAAATATCAAAGGCTCTATTGAGGTGGGTAAACTGGCCGACCTCTGTATCTTGGACCGGGATATTCTGAGTGTCGAACCCCATGAAATCAAGGATATCAAGAACTTGATGACAATAGTCGGCGGTAATATCGTTTATGATACCGGAGAAATTAAGTAAATAACCAGATTACGTTTTGCAAAGGGTATCACCATGTAGCCGTTATCGTGGTAACATTGATACTTGCGCCCCTGGTGAAGGAAGGCAAGGATTGAGGGCGTCACGGGTATTAAAATATAAGAAAAATCATAATTGGAGGTGAAAATTATGACCGAGTTCGATGGTGGAGAGATACGGCCGCTGAGCATCGATTTGTCGATTCTCAACAAGCTCGAATTGGAAAGGCAACCCGTCGGCATTAAATTCATGTTCAATAAGCCGCAAGGCGTACGAAGACTGGATAAAAACCTTGCTTTCTGCCTGATGCCGGAAGAAGCCCAGAATTCAGGGACTTTCTACGTTGATGAGACACATTTTGAATGCGCGGGGCCGCTTTGCCTGGGTATCGCCAATGATGACCCGTTCAGTGTGTCCGGACAGATTGGCTCTAAATTGGGACTGGATATTTTTCAGGAAGCACGTGCCAACCGGCGTATCTACGAGGTGCTTCCCACTTTAAGAAAGGGAAGTTGTAATTATCTTATCTTCGCGCCTGTGAGTGAGATGGATTTTGACCCTGATGTATTGATTATCACGGGCACCGCCAGGCAGGCCGAGATTGTACTGCGCTCTTATTCTTATTCAACCGGTGAGATGTATATCAGTAAAACCACACCGGTTATCGGCTGTGCGTGGACATTCATATATCCATACATTTCAGGCCAACTGAATTATGTCGTTGAAGGGGTATGTTTCGGCCATATTGCGCGCCAGGTGTCAACGATGGGATACGTTACCGTGTCTATACCGTTTACTTTACTGAGAAACATGATAGAAAATATGAAAGAGATGACATGGGTGCTTCCTGCCTATACGGATGGTCGGGACGGGTATAACAAACGATTTAAGGATGTAACCAGTGGCAGGTTGCTGTCGGGAAGAGATGAATAAGTAATATTAGCTTGCATGGTTTAAGGAGGGGAAAATGGAGATGATTAAAGGTGAATCCACGGGCGGTTGCACCGGAGCGCTCGTAACGGGATTAACATCGGCGGGTGGGGGGAATATGGTGGGGCAAACCATGGACCTTTTCGCGCCCTTTTGGCAGAACGTTAAGGTAGAACTGGTCACCCCGGAAGAAGGATACCGATACTTGTCTGTCGCCGGCATGTTCGAACGCTCGATGAGCGCGTTAAACGAAAAAGGGGTTGCCAATACCGAGTTCTTTCGCTCGGCCGGAGTAATCCCGTATCAGGGTTCGGATAAGACCCAGCATCTTGACAGCAGCGAGTTGATGCGGCGGGCCGATAGCGCCGCTAAATTCGTCGAGATATGGTCGGAGAACGTAACGAAGTACGGAATCGAGTTTCCCACCGGCGCCGGCGCGCATACGATTATCGACCCCGGGGAAGGTTACCTCCTGGAAGCCGCCAACTGGGTGTACGACAATCCGGATAATCACGCCGTCCATGGACCTATGACCGACCAGGTCTTTGCCCACGCCAATTTCTTTGTTACACAAAGGCTCAAGGCGGTAGAATCGGGAATAGGATTGGGTTACATCAGGGCCAAGAGGATGTGGCAGCTGCTGATAGATCGGCAATATGACTCTTGTATGACATTCGCCAGGGGCATATCACTATCCTACTTGATGAGCTGCTTTAGAGACCACGGGAATACGTCTCCCGAAGACCACCGGTTCAGTGTATTAGGTGTGTCCGAGGAGAGGGACCATTATACAATATGCACGCACGGACTGAAGGGATATTCGACCTATGCCTACATTTGCGTTGCCCGGCCGGACCATACCGATTTGTTTAGCTGCCTGTGGATGACCTTCGGACAGCCCTGTATCTCTCCCTATCTGCCTTTCTACATTGGCATCAACACGGTGCCCGAGGATATGAGGACGAACGCGGCGGCCAGGTCATTCGAAGACCTGCGTCTGATTGTAGAACACCATCCGGAATACCGGGATAAGATTACCCATTACTGGAAAATATTCGACATTCACACCATAGAAGAAACTGCGGCGCTGGAGGGGAAAGTAGCTATGCTGGCTGACGGAGGTAAGACGGATGAAGCCAGGAAGCTGCTAACGGAATTTGTGGCAAATAAATGTGACGAAGCCCTGGTGGCAGCTTCGCAGATACTCGATGAGATGAAGGGCTTACCGAGTCTCAAATAGCCGGCGGTTCGCTGTAAATATACGCTATTTCTGGGTTTACCGACTGAATTTCCGGCATACTTTCTCGACGTGTGTCGTAGCCTTGTCGATGTCTACCGTTGAAATCTTTAATATTGAAAGATATTCCTGTTTATGATAATCTCATTCTATGAGGATTAACCGAATTCATCGAAAAAACCAAGAAATTCGTGAACACCTGATTCGGTAAAAAGAGGGCTGTATCTTTTGGGGGTTTACGTTCAGAAATCGTGAAAATCCGGGGGAAATTCCTCACTGACTTTTAATCAGGTGCTCAGACTAAATTGAATCTTAAAGGTTCTGCCTATTGTACCCCCAGCTCCAGCTAGGGGGATTCGAAGTCTGAGTCTTGTTAATCATCCTTTTAGTAAATAAAGCCGCGTATTAGCGACTGCCACACGTTAATTCATGCTAATAAGAGCGTTCGGCTAACCAATTTGTGCTTACGAATCTCTGCGCTAATAAGCACATGTAGCTTTTCATGGTGTTCAGTTCCTCCTTTGGTAAAGGAAGGGGGATTTTTACAAAGGGAATAGTGCTGATTGTGGCTTTTGTTTAAAGAGGCGAGTGCCGTGGACGATGAGAAAGGACGCCGCCTCCTTTTGCCCTTGCCGGGGGTATTTACTGTAAAGTGGGGGGTAAAG
>CAYPDM010000011.1:0-5220 GCA_964409485.1 uncultured Dehalococcoidaceae bacterium
CTCTGGTTCTGGTGGTTGATGATGATATCCGCATGCTGCGCATGATGAAACGCATATTGGAACTGGAGAGCTTCCAGGTACTTATAGCAAATAACGGAGACTCGGCTCTTAAATCTTTCGATAAAGAGACGCCGGACCTGGTTTTACTCGATATCATGATGCCGGACATGGACGGATATGCCGTATGCCAGCGTCTTAGGGAATTTTCCCAGGTACCTATAATAATGGTTACCGCCAAGGGCGATGATAAGGAGAAGGTGGAGGGGTTGGATATCGGCGCTGACGACTATATAACCAAGCCTTTCTCCGCGAGCGAACTGGCGGCAAGAGTCCGGGCAGTGCTGCGGCGTATCGGAAATAACGAAAAGCCGCACGAGGCCATATTCCACTACAGGGACCTGGTATTAGATTTTGCTTCACGCCGGGTCACGGTGAACAACAAGGAGCTAAAATTAACCTCCACGGAGTACAAACTGCTATCTTATATCTGCCAGAACGCCGGCCGCGTCGTCACGCCCGACCAGCTCCTGAATAAGGTCTGGGGTGAAGAATATATCGGCGCTCCTCATCTCCTTCAGGTGAACGTCGCCCGGTTAAGGAAGAAGCTGGGGGACGATGCTAAAAACCCCGCATATATCATGACCAGACCCGGCATAGGCTACATCATATCAAAGCCTTAATAGTCAGACGGCCGCCGCCAATCGTGACCGCTCCGGCTCGCCCGTGACGAACAGGGTACCAGTACTATTTACTAGCCGCGTTTGATTATTCTGTTAGGATTCGCCATTAAATTGTGATACCGACGTGACCCGCGCTCCGTACACTTGATATACCGCCTACGGAGAGCGGCAAATGTGTGGAAAGTCTTAAAGTTCACGCTGGTATTAGCTGTACTGCTGTTCCTGGGTCCCCAGCTGACATCACTCGCCTACGGCGAAAGCGCCGGCGACAGCGGACAGACTGATATTCAGGTAGAAGCTGCCGAATCGCCGGCGACACCGGAAATAACCATATTCGGTAACGCCATCGGCGGCGTCACCCCCGGCGACCTTTTTTACGTAGACGCCACCGACAGTTCCGGTGATATATTAATCAGCCTGTATATCACCAATGCCGACGTACTTATAACATACCTTAGATATCTCAATCTTAAAGTAGCCGTATATTGCGAGGACGAAAACGGCCGGTGGAGCAAGACGTCATTGCGAGACGGCCACTTACCCGCAGATACTTACCTTACACTCCATAACAGCCCCGTGAATATCACGCTGCCGGGCTACGCACGTTATAAAATCGCCATAGACTCCGGCTGTTACTACTGCATAAACGCCGCTACCGGCGGAGATAACATCTCTCCACAGTTTTATCTTACGGTGGAGCAGGTATAAATGACTTATCGTGATTATTTTGTAACGCTTGAGCGCTTTATTTTGATATATTTGTGAGTTATTTTGAGTATCGTTAACAGTGTCGGGCATGGAGGAATATAGATGATACTTGTCTGGAACAACGCCAAGTCTTTTCAGCGGCATCTCGAAGATATGAGAGCATTCCGGCATACCCATGACGCTTTTCAGAACGACTTAACGCCGTCCAGGAATATGCCGATTCCGTATGACGTGACCTTCCCCTGCAATACGGGAGGAGGCAGGCATGTAATAAGAACCGTCAACAAAACGATTATCGTTCCGATATGGAAGGCGGAGCTTCCCGCAGGTTCACAAAACTAAGAAAATATGCCCATTTCAATAAACGTAAGGTGAGAAATCCCGAGTATGAATGAGCGTCAACGTATCATGTTAGTGGATAATGGCCAGGATATGTTAAAGCTGCTAAATCACACCCTGGACATGGAAGGCTTCGATACCGTTATCGTGGCCGATGGTGATTCGGCGGTGGACATGCTGGACAAAATATCGCCGGACCTGGTTATTCTGGATACAACCACGCCGGACAATGACAACTTTCAGACCCTTGACCATCTGCGTAAGCATTCCGATGTTCCCATCATCATGCTTGCCACGGCATACGAAACGGAACTGTTGCGTAAAGCTTTATCTCTGGGCGCCGATGATTTTATCCGCAAGCCTTTCGGTATGCGGGCGTTCGTAGCCCGTATTCGGGCCAAGTTGAGACGCTCCAAACAAATAATCCATTAACATTTCCCCACCCGCCACGGCTTGATTTTTTATCCCCCCTACTGTATACTCATAGCGCAATTGAATGCACAAACAGGGGCACCCAAGCGCGAGCGAGGGCCTAACTGGAAAGCAAGTCGGTGAGATTCCGACGCGGCCGCGCCACTGTGATTGACGGGTAAACCGTCATCAGCCAGAACGCCAGCCTCTGAATTGCCTACGGCACTCCGCGGGGAGTGGTAGGACTTTTTATTAAGTCTTTTTACCCCTCGGCTGGAGCCGAGGGGTTTATTTTTTTATAAGTTACAAGGAGGAGAGATGAAGGGTACGCTTATAAAATTCAGCGTGATTTTCCTGGTTGCCGCCCTTTTCACGGGCCTCACGGTGTCCTGCACGCTAACGTCTGAAGACCTGCCGCAGACGCCTGTCCTCATCACCGACCAGCTGGGGAGAACGGTGGCGCTCAAGACCGCCCATCCGCAGAGAATCATCTCCCTGGCGCCGAGCCATACCGAGACCATCTACGCGCTCGGATTGAGCGACCGCCTGGTAGGAGTAACCGATTACTGTAATTATCCCCCGGAAGCTGAAGAGAAACCAAGTATGGGCGGATTCAGCACCCCTAACATCGAGGAAGTGGTGGCGATGGACCCGGACCTGGTACTGGCCACGAATATTCACGAAGCCGAAGTTATCCCCCAGCTTGCAGCTAGAGGCCTGACCGTAGTGGCGGTGAACCCCAAGACAATCGACGGGGTAATCGAGTCGATAACTCTAATAGGAAAAGTCACCGGAGCCGTAGAGAAAGCCGCCGACCTGACAGCCGGCATGAGGAGTCGGACCGAAGCCGTGACCGATAAGACAGCCGGCCTGACCGGGGCGGAGAAGCCGCGGGTTCTTTATATCGTCTGGCACGACCCCCTGATGGCAGCCGGCGCGATGACCCTGCACGACGAGCTTATACGCACGGCCGGGGGGATTAACATGGCCGGCGACCTCGAAGGATATACCACCATCAGCCTGGAAGCTATTATCGCCGCCAATCCCCAGGTAATGATTGCCGGAGTCGGCATGGGAACGGGGGAGGACCTGCCCCTGCAATTCATTACCACGGAAGAGAGGCTGGGAAGCACCGACGCCCGTATCAATAACAGAATCTACGGGATAAATGTCGACCTGGTTGGCCGCCCCGGACCGCGTATTACCGAGGCCCTGGAGCTGTTTGCCGGATTTATACATCCCGAATTATTTAAGGAGTAATCGTGAATGTTTACCATATAACCTACGGTCCCGGTATGAAAACAGCCCAGCTGCACTTCTGGGGATGCAATTTAAACTGCCGGGCCTGCCTGCTGAAACGGGAGATATACGATTGTCATTTGACGGAAACAAAAGACAGAATACGTCAGCAGCAAAGCAAGGTCGGCCAAACCCCGGATAAATTCCTGGATATGGAGGAAGTCATACAGATATTAAGCAAGCTGGAGGTCAGCAAGGTAATTTTCATGGGGGCCGAGCCTGCCCTCGACCCCCGGTTGCCGCAGCTTACCGAGGCGCTGCACCGGGAGTTTTCCAGCTATAACGTACTTTTAACCAATGGCTTTCACATCCCGGACCTCTCCAACATCGACGAGGTCGTCTTCAGCATCAAAGCCCTTACAGATAACATTCACCGGGACTACACCGGAGCGTCCAATAAAAAAGCGCTGAAGAACTTCGCGACACTTTATAAATCGGGTATCAGGCTTAGGACCGAGAGTATTTTTATCCCGGAGTATATCGACGGCCTGGAAACGGAGAGGATTGCCGAATTCATCGCCGGAGTGGACAAGAGCATACCCCATAGAATCGACGCCTATATTCCCACCGGCGACAATCCCTGGCGTCGGCCGGCTCCCGGCGAAATAGAAAACGCCGCCAGCCTGGCCAGGAAACACCTCCAGGACGTGTCTTATTTAACGGGGAGCGAGGACCTGAAATACGAGATAATAAGGATTTACTGATATATGTCTTCTAGTCCGTCATTAACCAGGACCCCGGCGGGTACTTACCTCTCGGGGAGGCACACGCGTATATTGAGCCTCCTGGGGCTTTCCGCCGGGCTGATAGCGGTTATCGCGCTGGCGACGAGTATCGGCAGCGTTCACATCCCGTTCTCGACCACCTTCAATATACTGCTGGACAGGCTGCCGTTCCTGGACATCGACCAGACCTGGCAGAACGTCATCGCCACCATCGTCCTGGACATACGCCTGCCCCGCGTCATCCTGGCCGGACTTGTCGGCGCCGCCCTGGCCACCGCCGGAGCCACCTACCAGGGTCTCTTCCGCAATCCCCTCGCCGACCCCTATCTCATCGGAGTGGCCCAGGGCGCTTCGCTGGGGGCTGTCGCCGGCTTCCTGCTGCCGGTTGCCTGGGATATTTCGGGGTTCGGACTTATTCCCCTGCTCGCTTTCATCGGGGCGCTGCTTGCCACCGCCACCGTTTACCTGCTGGCGCGGGTGGGCAAGACCCTGCCGGTAACCACGCTGATTCTGGCCGGTGTGGCGTTGAGCGCTTTACTGGGGTCTATTGTCTCCTATCTCATCATCTCCAGCGGGGAGAAGATGCACGGCATTATCTTCTGGCTGATGGGCAGCTTCGCGCTAAGCCAGTGGTCGGAAATAAAAATCGTCCTGCCCTATGTGGCCGTGGGGACGGCGGTCATCATTATATTCGCCCGCCTGCTCAACGTCATGCAGCTCGACGAGGAACAGGCGCAGCAGTTGGGCGTGAATGTGGAAAAGTTAAAGCTATTCCTGCTGGCGGCGGCTACGCTGATTACAGCCGCCAGCGTTTCCTTCGTGGGTACGATAGGGTTCGTCGGCATTATTATCCCCCATGCCGTCCGACTGGTATGGGGAGCCGACCACCGTTTTCTGCTGCCGCTGTCGGTGCTGACCGGGGCAATTTTCATGATTCTCACCGACCTCGTGGCGCGCACTATCCTGTCCCCCGCGGAGATACCAATCGGCGTGATTACGGCAATCTGCGGCGCCCCTTTCTTCCTCTACCTGCTGCGGCGGCGTAAAAAGGCGATTTT
>CAYPDM010000011.1:5320-35101 GCA_964409485.1 uncultured Dehalococcoidaceae bacterium
TCTGCGGCGCCCCTTTCTTCCTCTACCTGCTGCGGCGGCGTAAAAAGGCGATTTTCTAAAATATAAAATAGGGGGAGTCCAAGAGGGGCAAAGCCCCTCTTATAAAGATTCTTCCCCCTCTCCTTTAAAGGAGCGGGGGACACAGGGGGGTGAGGGAGAAAAACACCCGCCGGGCAGCTTTTCGAGGCTAATATGATAGAACTGGAAATGCAGCAAGTAACACTGGGCTATGACCACCACCCGGTACTGGAGGATATAACCCTCAAAGTATCACCGGGGGAGATGGTGGGGCTCATCGGCCCCAACGGTTCCGGAAAATCGACCATTATCAAGGCGTTAAGCCACGTCATCAGCCCCGAGTCCGGCAAGATAACCGTAGACCAGAGAGCCATTACCCGGATACCGAGGCGTGAACTGGCCTGCATGGTAGGTGTAGTTCCCCAGCTGCCGCTGCTGCCCAGCACCTTTACCGCCTTCGAGATAGTGCTCATGGGCAGGAATCCGCACCTGGGCCTGTTCCAGTCCGAGAGCAAGCATGACTGGAAAATCGCCCGGGAGGCCATGGAAAAGACAGGCACCGCCGAACTGGCAAACCGGTACGTGAACGAGCTCTCCGGCGGCGAAATTCAGTGCCTGCTGATTGCCCGCGTACTGGTACAGGAAACCAAGGCAATCCTCCTGGACGAGCCGACGGCCAACCTGGATATCGGCCGGCAGGTTGAAATACTCGACCTTATAAAAAATCTCTGCACGCGGAGTAACCTGGCGGTGCTGGCCGCCGTCCACGACCTGAACCTGGCGGCACAGTACTGCGACCGCCTGCTGCTGATTAACGAGAGGCGTATCCATGCCGAGGGAACGCCGCGAGAGGTTATTACAGACAGCAATATCAAGGAGGTCTACGGGGCCGAGAACTGCGTTTATACCCATCCCGTCAACGGCCTCCCCACCGTGCTGCTGGGCGCGCACCTGAATAAGACTGCCGGAACATAATTATGGATATTATTATAATAGTCCTGGCCTTAGCCATCGACCTGGCGCTGGGCGACCCGCCGGATGCCGTTCATCCGGTAGCCTGGATGGGCAGGGTCATTTCATTTCTGGAAAAAGGCGGGATGAAGCTCAAACCCACCGCCCGGTTTGTTTACGGAGCATGCCTGACCCTTTTCACTCTGGTGCTCTTCGTCCTTCCTATCTATTTTATCTTCCTGTATATCGGGCATATCAGCCTGGTAGCCGCCATAATCCTGGGAGCGTTGATACTTAAAAGCACCTTTTCCATCAAGGGACTGCGGCGCACCGCGCTGAAAGTAAGGAAACTTCTACAGGACAACAAGCTAAAAGAAACACGCCATGAACTGCGGGCGCTGGTAAGCAGGGATACTAAAGACCTGCCCGAACCTCTGCTGGTATCCGCGGCGGTGGAATCGGTGGCGGAGGGCGCCGGCGACAGCGTGGTGGCCCCACTGTTCTATTTCCTGCTTTTCGGTCTGCCGGGGGCTATTGCCTACCGGGTGGTCAATACCGTGGACTCCATGATAGGCTATCACGGTAAATACGAGCACCTCGGCAAGTTCGCCGCCAGGCTCGATGATATCCTTAACTTCATACCGGCCAGAATCGCGGCACTGTTAATCGTCCTGGCGGCAGTGATGATAAAGAACGGCCGCCGCGCCTGGCACACGGCGTTCCACGAGCACAGAAAGACCTCCAGCCCCAATGCCGGCTGGCCGATGGCCGCCATGGCCGGCGCCCTGAACGTGAGGCTGGAAAAGCCGTCTCATTACCGACTGGGCGAAGCTGGTGTGCCGCTGGTACCGGATACCATCACCGGTGGCGTGAGATTGTTCACGATAGCGGCGGCAGCCTGGGTGCTGATTTGTATTATCGCGGGAGGTGTTAAAATTGTCCTTGCGACCTAGAAAGTCTATAGCCGGACTCAAGAACTGCGTGCACGGCGGCATCAACCACGCCGAATTGAAGGCGCTGGGGCTGGACGCCGGCAGCGTTCTCGACTTCAGCGTTTGCACCAACCCGTTCATGCCACCGCCGGGAATAATGGAAAAGATAGGTATAATATCCATCGAGCAGTACCCGGATTCCCGGGCTGCCGAACTCAAAGAACGGCTATCCGAAAGACTGGGAGTATCCACGGCGAATATCCTGGCGGGTAACGGCACCACCGAGCTGATACGACTCGTCGCTACGACCTATTTCCGCAATAACGACCGCCTGCTGATATTAGAGCCGACCTACGGCGAATATGAAACCGCCGGTCGCCTGGCCGGGGCCCGGCCGATAAAATACCGCGCTATCGAAAGCAACAATTTCACGCCGGATGTAGAAAAAATCATCAGCATTATCAGGCAGCACCACCCGAGGGCGGTATTCGTGTGCAATCCCAATAATCCCACGGGAAGATACCTTTCCCGGGACGATATCGAAAAGGTGCTGGAAATTATGGGAGACGGCCTGCTGGTACTGGACGAGGCATATATCGACTTTGTAGAGTCGCCCTGGAATTCTTTAGACCTTACGAAACGGGGCAACGTGGTAGTGCTGCGCTCACTGACTAAAAATTACGGCCTGCCGGGACTGCGCCTGGGCTATGCCGTAGCGCGTGAAGAAATCATTAAAGACCTCCGGCTCGCCCTGCCTCCGTGGAACGTCAACGCCGTCGCCCAGAAAGTCGGCGCCGCCGTCCTGGAAAAGGACGACTATCTCCAGCAGACCCTCCGGCAGGTACGGGAAGCCAAACGCTATCTGGTCGGAGGGCTTTCACGACTCGGCCTGGAGGTACTGCCCTCGGACGCCCACTACTTCCTGGTCAGGGTTGGGAACGCCGCCGGGTTCCGCCGTTCTCTTCTCAAGGAGTGTATCCTGGTGCGTGATTGCACGTCCTTCGGGCTACCGGAATATATCCGCATCTCACCCCGCACCATGCCCGAGTGCGAAGGGCTCGTGGCGGCCGTCCGCAACCTGGTAAAAACAGGAGAAGAAGCTTGAGGTGATATCACGACCGCGTGCGTATATAATAAATATATAATCCAAAGGTGATTTTATGGATTTACTGAAAAAAACCATCCGGGAAATAAAGCCGCCGGATAAAACGGCGATGGACGAAGCCCGGGCCCGCCAGGACACGCTGACCAAGCCCGCGGGGAGCCTGGGCAGGCTGGAAGAGCTTTCGATTCAGCTGGCCGGTATTCAGGGTAAGGCCCGGCCGGTCATCGAGAAGAAAGCCGTGATTACCATGGCCGGCGACCACGGCGTGGTCGACGAGAAAGTGGGCAACTGGCCCCGCGAGGTGACCGCCCAGATGGTGGAAAACTTTCTGCGGGGCGGGGCGGGCATCAACGTGCTGGCACGGCAGGTCGGCGCCGGGATAATCTTCGTGGACATGGGTATCGCCAGCGACCTTAAGCCGGACCCCCAACTCATCGTCAGAAAGGTCGGCTACGGCACGAATAACATGTGCCTCGGCCCGGCCATGACCGGGGAACAGGCGATAACAGCCGTAGAGTCCGGTATAAGCATCGTAAATACCGAAGCAGACAGCGGACTGGACATCGTCGGCACCGGCGATATGGGCATCGGCAATACCACCGCCAGCAGCGCAATTTTCGCGGCCATGACCGGCAAGCCCATCGAGGAAGTCACCGGCAGAGGCACCGGACTGACCGACGAGCAGCTTGCCCGCAAGATAGACGTTATTAAACGGGCGCTTAAAGTCAATAAACCGGACCCGTCACGGCCGCTGGAGGTACTGGAAAAAGTCGGCGGCTTTGAAATCGGCGGGCTGGCGGGAGTGATGCTGGGAGCGGCCGCCAGGCATATACCGGTGATTATCGACGGTTTTATCTCCGGGGCGGCGGCCCTCATCGCCACGGCGCTGGCGCCGCAGCTCAAGGACTATATTATCGCCGCCCACGTTTCGGCGGAAGCCGGTCACCCGGCGCTGCTGAAGCACCTGGGACTTAAACCGCTGCTCAATCTCGATATGCGACTCGGCGAGGGCACCGGCGCGGCGCTGGGGATATTCATCGCCGAGGCCGCCGCCAGGACGCTGAACGAGATGGCCACCTTCGCCGAGGCGGGCGTTTCGGAAGGAGACGAAAGAGAAAAATGAGCTTCCTGGCTGCCATACAATTTTTAACCAGCATTCCGATACCCCTGAAGCGCGAGCTTACCCCGGCGCAGCTGGGACGCGCCACGGCCTGGTTCCCGGTGGTGGGGCTTATCATCGGGCTGGTACTGGCCGGGCTGAACTGGCTGCTGCTCCTTATCCTGCCCGCGGCGGTGGTCAACGGCCTGCTCATCGCGGCCCTGGTGATACTCACGGGGGCCATGCACCTGGACGGCCTGGCCGACACCTGCGACGGCATCGCCGGACACAAGACGACCGAGGAAAGATGGAAGGTCATGCGCGATAGCCGGACGGGGGCTTTCGGGGTGGTGGGCATTGTCCTGGTACTGCTGGTCAAGTATATATCCCTGAATAATATCCCGCCGGTATTCATGACAGCCACGCTGATTTTTATGCCGGTGGTGAGCCGTTGGGCCATGGTCTACGCTATTTACGCTTTCCGCTATGCCCGGCCCTCGGGACTGGGGACGGCTTACAAGCAGGCGACCCGCTGGCCGCAGCTTACCGCCGCCACCATTATCACCCTGGCCGTAGCTTTCGCCCTGTTCCCGCTGTTCTCGCTGGCGGGACTAATCTTCATTTTCGGCGCCCTGGTAGTCGCCACGTCGCTGGCCTTCTATCTCAAGCACAAGTTCGCCGGGCTTACCGGCGATACCTACGGGGCAATCGACGAGGTGGCGGAGGTCATTACGCTGTTGATAGCCATCCCGATTTTCAACTACGTGGCGCCGATTTAACAGGTATTAATAATATGAAACATGCGAAAACCCTGATGATTCAGGGAACAACCTCATCGGCGGGGAAGAGCGTCATGGTGGCCGCCCTCTGTCGCATCTTCCGGCAGGACGGTTATAAAGTAGCGCCGTTCAAGTCGCAGAACATGGCGCTCAACTCCTACGTCACCGCCGAGGGCGGGGAAATAGGACGGGCGCAGGTGGTACAGGCGGAGGCGGCGGGAATCGCCCCCACGGTGGACATGAACCCGGTGCTGCTTAAGCCGACCACTGATACCGGCTGCCAGGTCATCGTGCTGGGCAAGGTGGAGCGGACTATTTCCGCCCGCGAGTATTACAAATACACCCCTTCCCTGCTGAAAACGGTCACCGAGGCCTTCAGTCGGCTCTCCGCCGCTTACGATATCGTCGTTATCGAGGGTGCGGGCAGCCCGGCGGAGATAAACCTCAAGGACAGGGAAATCGTGAATATGAGAATCGCTAAAATGTCCAACACCCCCGTGCTCCTGGTCGGAGACATCGACCGGGGAGGCGTCTTCGCTTCACTGGTCGGCACGCTGGAGCTGCTGGAAGAGAATGAACGTGAATTCGTCAAGGGGCTGATAATCAACAAGTTCCGCGGCGATGTTACGCTGCTGGAATCGGCCCTGGACTTCCTGAAGGAACGCACCGGCAAGCCCGTGCTGGGCGTGGTGCCCTACTTCCGCGACATCCGTATCGCCCAGGAGGACTCGGTCTATCTGGATGAAAGGCCGTCAAACGAGACCACCGGCGACCTGGAAATTGCCGTGATACGCCTGCCCCACATCTCCAACTACGATGATTTCGACCCGCTGGAAGAGGAAGGCTGCGCGGTGAAGTACGTTACCCTGCGTTCCGAGCTGGGGAACCCGCGCCTCATCATCCTGCCCGGCACCAAAAGCACCGTCGCCGACCTGGCTCACCTGCGGCGCTCGGGACTGGCGGCCGGCATCCTCGCCAGGGCCAAAGCGGGCACCCCCGTGGTGGGCATATGCGGCGGATACCAGATGCTGGGGCAAAAAATCCTCGACCCGCAGAGAGTCGAATCTAAGGATACGGAGGTAGCCGGACTGGGTCTGCTTAATGTAACCACGGAATTCACCGCAGAGAAGTCCACCACGCAGGTCACGGCGCGGGTACTGGCCGATAACGGCCTGCTGGCCGGAACGAAAGGACAGGAACTGACCGGCTACGAGATACACATGGGAAAGACCCGGAGCGAAGAGACATCCGGCGCCTTTCAAATAATCGAGACACCGCAGGGAGCCGCCGATTATACCGACGGCGTCATCAGTTCCAGCGGCATGATACTGGGCACCTACATGCACGGCATTTTCCACAATGACGGCTTCCGGCAGGCCTTCCTTAATACTTTAAGAGACTACTGGGGCCTGGCTCAAGGCAAAGGCGATACCATTATAAACAAAGACAGGGAATACGATAAGCTGGCGGAACTGGTGCGCGGGAGTCTGAACATGCCGGAAATATACCGTATTATGGAGGCACAGATTTGAAAACCACGCTCATTATCGGGGGCGCCCGCAGCGGCAAGAGCACGCTGGCGCAGGAGATGGCCCTGAAAGCCGGCGGGAACGTGCTTTTCGTGGCCACGGCCGAAGCCGGCGACGAGGACATGAAAAAACGCATCGAAATGCACCGGAAATCCAGGCCGCCCCACTGGGTGACCCTCGAGGCCACCACCCATATCGGCAGCCGGATTAATGAAATTACACCCGGAGCGGAGACCGTAATTATAGACTGCATCACCCTGCTGATAAACAACGTCTTCATGCAGTACGATGAAAATACCGATACCGACCTGGCGGAAAAAGAGGTCGCGGCGGAAATGCAGGAGCTGCTCGACTGCATTACCCGCTCGGACGCGCACTTTATCATCGTCACCAACGAGGTCGGACTCGGCGTGGTGCCTGCCGACCGGGTAAGCCGACTCTACCGCGATATGCTCGGCAGGGCCAACCAGATACTGGCCGCCCGCGCCGACGAGGTATATCTGCTGGTGGCCGGGATACCGTTAGCCGTTAAAAAGACCGCAGATTGACAGCTAACATACGGTGGTGTAATATATGCTAACCAACCGACCCGTAAGAACCGGATAACGCTAATTATTGAGAGGTGACTGAAATGCCCTATTACATGATGCTGACGACCCTTACCGACGTGGGAAGAAAAACAATCATGAAGAACCCGGGCAGAATCTGGGAAGTGAACAAAGAAGTAGAGGATATGGGAGCTAAAATAATATCCCAGTACGCCCTGCTGGGAGAATGGGATTTTGTAAATATCCTCGAAGCGCCCAATAACACCGTCATAGCCAGGGTCGCCGCCTCGCTGGGCTCCCGCGGAACCATGACGCCGTTAACGCTTTCGGCGATTACCATCGAAGACCTGGTCAAAGAAGTACAGATGGCCAAAGCCCTAGAGTAAAAAAACACCATTTGACACAAGCCGGACCCGGATCTCACCCCGCGGCCCGGTAATATACTATGTTATTCGGGAGATACCGATGAAATGCCAGCGCTGCCAGCGTGACATATCACAGGACGACAGCTTCACTCACCTGGGCCAGACATTATGTGAAGACTGCTATATGGACATCAGAAACCCGAACCAGTCCTGCGACCCGTGGGCTGTTTATTCCGCTACCCGCACCCGCGAGAGCCAGGGGCTTACCGACGTGGAGGGGCTTACCTCTCTGCAGCAGGCTATTTATGCTTTTATAAAAAATAGAGGCAAGGTCACCGCCGAGGATATTACTACCAAGTTCAGCCTGACACCACGCGACCTGCAAAACCAGTTCGCCACTTTGAGGCATTGCGAGCTGGTCAAAGGTCAAAAAGAAGGCGACATGGTTTATATCGTTCCCTTCAACTGACTCTAAAACACGCGGAACGCTCTATCCGCCGGTTATCACCGCAATTTCGCACATTTATTACCGAATGTCATATAATGGAATGTTATATACGTTAGCAGGAATTGATTATGAGACCGGGTCCGCTGGAAATCATTCTTATAATAATCGTTGTTATTGCCGTGGCGGTGATAGCGCGTATTATCCGCGCCAGCCGCAGTAACGCAGGAACAAGCGGGGCAGAGACTAAAGGAATCACTGTAAAGTCCCCCGGAAAGAACAGGCTGTGGAAATTGCTTAACAGGACGGGCATCGTCCTGGTTATCGCCGGTATTGCCGGGCTGGCTGCCGCCGCCGGCCTGTTCCGCTGGGTCTTACAGAGCTATCTCTGGGCCCTTGTCATCATCGCCGCCGGTTTCATTATGGTACTTTTCGCCCGCAGGAAAAGGTAAAAGCAGCATGACCGCTCAATTAAAACCCCTTAAGTGGTACAAAGAACTGGCCGGGAAGAAGGGACGCCTTGAAGCCGGGGCGTTTGCGGTAGAGGGGGATAGAGCCATCCGGCAGATAATGAACGTTCACCCCGATGAAATAACCGAGATTTTAGCAATCGATGAACCACCGGACGCCTGCCGCGGCTACCCCGTACGCCGGCTTACCGAAAGCCAGTTCCGCTACGTGAGCAGCGCCAGGACCCCGCAGGGCATCATGGCCATAGTCCGCATACCGGAGGGCATTTACTCGGCCCGCCTGCCGCAGGACCCGGGTAAGAGAATCCTCCTGCTGGAAGACATCCAGGACCCCGGCAACACAGGCACTCTTATCCGCACGGCGGCGGCTTTTAACTATTCCGGAGTGATTCTAACGGGGAAATGCGCCGACCCCCTGTCGCCGAAGTGCTTGCAGTCGACGGCAGGTACGGTGCTGTCCCTGTGGCTCCGCCGGACGGGGCAATACCTGGAAATGGCAAGGTCGCTCCGGAAAGAAGGCTACCGGCTGATAGCCGCCGAGCTTAAAGGAAAGGCCGAAATATCCGTCCTGCAGCAGGAAAAACTCCTGCTGGCGCTGGGCAACGAAGGAGCGGGGCTTTCCGAAGCACTGCTGGAAGAAGCCGATTACCGCCTTAGAGTACCCACGGCGCGGGAAAAGGCGGAATCTTTGAACGTGGCGGTGTGCGGGGCGATTCTCATGTACTTGAGCGCCGGGGACGCTTCAACCCGCTAATAAACGCCGAATTCCTCGGCAGCCTGCGTAATGGCGTGTAGATTATCAGGATTCCCTTTATCGATACTGGCCCCCCCGGTCAGTATATAGCCGCCGCCTTTACCGCAGACCTCGATAAGTTTACGGCAGTATTCCTTGACCGCCTGCGGCGTGCCCGTGCTTAGCAGTGAAGTGGGCACGTTTCCGGCGAGACAGGCAACATCCCCCAGTACCTCCTTAGCTTTGAACATATCCGTCCGGTCGAAGTGCCAGGCAACTTTTCCTTTCGGCAGGTCACTGATAATTTCAAGTCGGCTGTTGTATTTCCCCTCGGCGAACAGGTACGGCACGACTCCTTCTTCAACCAATCCCAGAATGACCTTTCTGAAAGTCGGCCAGTAAAATTTTTCATACTGCTCATCCGACATGAAGGTATCGTCTCCCTTGTGAAGCGCAAAGAATACTATCGGTACCACGGAGGCATTGGCCATCTGCAATCCGCAGTCGATATTTATCGGCGTCAGCATCTCCATGGCTTCCAGGAGTTTGTCCGGCTGCCGGTAAATGTCCATAAAAATACCCTTCGTACCACGCAGGGTATCGCCCAGAATATCGAACGGGGCATGGGACTGGCCGCCGAAGAACGATGGGTATCCGGCCGACAGCGCTTCGCGGTTGAACTCCATTATCGGCCCGTGCCACTTAGCCGTCTCTTTACCATAGTCAATAATAGCCTGGAACATCGCCTGAACTGCCGGCATGACAGCCGGCCCGATAAACCTGTTGGGCATGCCCAGTATATGGGGAAGGGGTGAAAAATGCTCGAAAGGCGCCAGCGCCCCTATGGTACGCGGCAGGTAATAGCGGAGGCAGAAGTCGGAGGGGTCACGAAGCAAGACATCGTATTCGTCCGCCTTCATGTACTCACCCTCGACGAACTGCTGCATCCTGGCATCATCGGGCAGCCCGTGTCCCGGCCACTTTGAAATGAGAGAGTTGATAATCTCGGATGCCCTTCCCGAGAATACCATGCCGGGGCTGCTAAATGTGTCCGCCTCAAATTCCTTAAAAAATTTACGGTACGCCTGTAACAGCCTCTGGTTATCGTACATCGCTTCTTTCAGTGTCATGCCGGCATGGTAAATCGGGAAGTCGCCCGCCGGCAGGATAACCGGTACCCGGTCCGGCTCTTCAAGTTTGAAGGCCTTGATAAACCTGGTGACTCTTTTCTTATATGCTTCTTCAGCTTCCCGGCTGGAGAATTCGACACCAGGCGGTGAAAGCCAGCGCTTGAACCGTTCCTCGCGTTTCTCCTCGGGGGTTAGTTCCGTCCATTCCTTTGGCATCCTTAATCAACTCCAATTTAATATATTTAAAACGGGGTAGCAACCGAACCAGAACTCAAGCGGAAGACATTTTTTCTAACGATTAACATGTATTGACAGGCCATGATATAATGAGTTAATGTTCAGACAAGATATGAATCCCGACATACGAAAATATATCACACATTTGAACAAGTTAACAACTATTATGCCATTTTACGGTGCCGCCAATAATATTCCTTACTTGAACACAGAGATATTGATTTGACACCTGGAGAAAGCAAAAAGAGGTCATACCGGGGATAAGGTACAGTTGCAGTTATATTGATTGATAGTAATATTGAAATAGGCTTTTCATCTAAAGGAGGTGATATATGTAATCTAGCAGTCAGGCTATAGAGAGCCACTAAGAATCCACAAAGGAGGCGCATTTTAAAAATGAAAAAGTTGATAATAATTGCCCTTTCAGTTCTTCTTATTAGCGCATTATTTATAAGCAGCTGTGCCGAACCGGAAGAACCGGCTCCAGCACCGGCTCCAGCACCGGCTCCAGCACCGGCTCCCTCACCGGAGCCCTCGCCGGCGCCTTCGCCGGAACCAGCCCCTGCACCGGCGCCGGAACCTGAACCGGCAGCGGGTGGACCGGAATACGGCGGCACCTTGAGGTGCATCGCCAATGCTATCCCCAATGTTCTCGGCTACGGCCCAGAAAAAGCCCCTTCGGATAACTATTACATGCTTCCCGCCATAGAACATTTATGTATGTGGGGAGATACCCAGGGTAACTTTATGCCGCAGCTTGCCGAGTCCTGGGAAGCCGATCCGGAGGCTTTGACCTTCACCTGGAACCTCCAGAAGGGTGTTAAGTTCCATGATGGAACGGACTGGAATGCCGAGGCGTGCCGGTGGAATTTCCAGCTGGGGCTGGACACCGGCCGACTGGCCGATGGCCAGTATATCGACTCCCTTGAGGTTGCCGATGAACATACTCTCGTCATGCATCTTAACGGTTTCAACTGGTATATGCTCGAAAACTGGGGATTGATGTCGCCGATTTCACAAATTGCCTATGAGAACTCCGGCGCCACCGAGGAAGAGCGCATAGCGTGGGCGCGCGTCAACGCCGTAGGCACAGGTCCATTTATAGTCGATGACTGGCAGCGGGACGACCATATCAGATTCGTTAGAAACGATAACTACTGGCAGGAAGGCCTGCCCTATCTTGATGCCATTGAAATCCGTTATATACCCGACTCCATGGTAGCTGCCGCCACGATTGAGGCGGGAGAAGCGGACATATGGCTCGCTGTCTCGACGGTGGAGAATATACTCGATTTAAAGGAAAAGGGCCTGAAGATGAACTTTGGCCCCGGTATGTTCCAGTGTATATTGTTTGATTCCAGTAACCCTGATTCAGTATTCTATGACAAGAAAATCCGTGAGGCCGTGGAATATGCCATCAACCGCCCGGCCCTGGCCGAGATGCTGGGACAGGGGCTGTACGAACCTTTCCACCAGATGGCTTCCTCGACCTGGCCGGGTTATGTCGAGGGCTATGACCCGAGGCCATATAATCCTGATAAAGCCAGGGAATTATTGGCTGAAGCGGGTTACCCCAATGGTTTTAAGACCACAATGCTTCTTACCGAAGCCGGCATTGATGCGGGAGCCTACATGCAGGCCAATCTAGGTGAGGTCGGCATCGAGGTTGAACTGGATGTTGCCGACCTGGGCAGGTATTTCGGTTCCGTGTTCGGTACCGGCTTTACCGATATGGTCTATACCGCTTCCGGCATCAATCCGAGTGCCACGGATATTTTTGTACACTTCGGCCCTTCCCCGATGACCTTCAGGACAGGCAATATCTGGAAATCAGACAAATACCTGGCCCTGTGTGAAGAAGCGCTGGATCCCTCCAAGTACGGTAGTATCGCCGCTGCTATACCCAAGATACAGGAGGCGGTTAAGCAGGCCGGAGAGGATGCCATGATTATCCCGCTTTTCAGGACGGCTGAAGCGGCGATAATGCAGCCCTACGTTCACACCGATTACCCGATAATTCACGGCATCATCTGGACCCCGTACGATGACTGGATGGAAAAGCACTAAGCAAACTGAATAAGTTATGGTCGGGTGGTTCACCGGCATCCTATGAACAAAAAGGAAATGAACCACCCGACCACGGTTGAGAAAAAAGGATCACACAATTTTCGTCAGACAGGCTGCGGTCTATACGATGGAATAGGCGCAGTTCGGGCTGACGTAAGTGTGTGTTTAACAGCAAGGTTTTCTTAAATAAAATCCGAGGTTCGACGTGACTACTTATATCATGCGGCGACTGGTACAGGCAGTGTTTATCCTCGTCATAGTGACCCTTATAGTCTTCTTTGTTATGCGGTTGCTACCCGGCGACCCCATTATCATTTACGTGGCTCAATCGGCGCAGCTGGAAGCTATGCCCCCGGAAATGGTTGACGAGCTCCGGCACAAATTCGGTCTGGATCAGCCGATAATTATGCAGTACTTCAACTGGGTCGGCAATATCTTCCAGGGAGACTTCGGAGAATCGATATTCTATCATGAAAAAGTGGGCACGCTCATGCTGGAACGTTTCCCTGTTACCGCTCATCTCGGCATTTTAGCCCTGATTGTTGGTTCCATCACAGGTCTGATAGCGGGATTGCTGGCGGCTGTAAGGCGCGGTAAGTGGATAGACAAGATAATTACACCATTGACCTATATCGGTATAACCATCCCGGTGTTCTTTGCCGCCATACTGTTGATATATACTGTTGGCCTCAGGCTCGGCTGGCTTCCTATATCCGGTTATACATCACCGTTCAAGGACTTCTGGTTAAGTACGAGGCAAGCGATCATGCCGGTATTCTGCCTGGCTGTTTTCAGCATAGCCGCCAATGCCCGCCAGCTGCGTTCCTCCATGCTCGAAGTTATCGGGCAGGACTACATCCGTACGGCATGGTCCAAGGGACTATGCGAGCGAGCGGTAATACTAAAACATACCATGAAGAACAGCCTTATCCCGGTGATTACCTTGATAGGCCTCGGTGTTGGCATGATATTCGGTGGTTCAGTGCTCGTCGAGACCATATTCGCCATACCGGGTGTCGGTCGGTTGATGGTCAGCAGCATCTTCGGTCAGGACTACGTGGTGGTACAGGCCATCACCTTCGTCATCGCTGTCATCGTTTTACTGGTCAATCTGTTCGTCGATATTTCCTACGGATGGTTGGATCCGCGTATAAGGTACGGTTAGGATATTTATAACTATGGTAGAAGAATCTGCTGTTATGATGGAGTTTCAAGAAGCATCTCCACGCGTCAGTGAATGGCGGCGCTTCCGCAGGGTATTTTTGTCACGCGGGGTGGTTGTCTTCGGCCTCGTCGTCTTAATTATACTTTTCCTTGTTGCCGCTTTGGCACCTTGGCTGGCACCCTATGATCCTTACAAGCCGGCTACGGGAAAATCTCTGGAGCAGCCTAACATTGAGCACCTGCTAGGTACTGATATCCTCGGTCGAGACACTCTCAGTCGTATTATTTACGGCTCACGCACGGCACTTATGGTAGGATTTATATCTGTAATAATCGCATCGATATTCGGAGTTACGTTGGGTATAATTGCCGGGTATGCAGGAGGCGTTACCAACATGCTTATCATGAGGACTATGGACGCGCTGCTGTGTTTCCCCATGCTTTTACTGGCTCTGGTCGTATCAGCTGTTCTCGGCGGCGGTATTTCAAATGTTATCATCGCTTTAAGTGTTGCGACGATACCCGGGTACGCCCGGGTTACCTGCGGCGTGACGATGAGTATCAAGGAAAATGATTTTATCCTGGCGGGGCGCGCCATGGGAGCTAGCGATACACGCACGATGTTCAGACACATTTTGCCGAATGCCTTCCCGCCGCTTATAGTCCTGATGACCATGCAGCTGGGAGCACTTATCCTGGCCGAGGCCGGCCTTAGCTTTCTGGGTATCGGCATCGAGCCGCCCGGCGCCGCCTGGGGCGCCATGGTAAATGACGGTTATAGATATTTGTTAAAAAACCCGGTGCTTTCCTTCGCGCCGTGTATTGCCATCATGCTGGTTGTCTTCGCCTTCAACATGGTCGGCGACGGCCTCCGTGACGCCCTCGACCCCAGGCTAAGAGGCTTGCTCTAGGTTACAGAATCGAGCGAAGACCTTCATGTATTATAGATAGCCGATACTACCTTTATCCCGCACTCTCACCTGAATTACAGTGAAAATAAATACCTCCTGCAGAACATTAATGTTACTATTTAAAAGCTTATCAGAAGGAGAATGAAGAGATGAGTACGTGGCATGATTATGTACAGAGAAGCGGCAAGCTTCCCGAATGGCCCTACCCGCTTGACTACGGCAAGGTCAACGAGGTCGTTGCCGATGTCCTGGTTATCGGCGGGGGGGTGGCCGGCATGCAGGCTGCTATCAGTGCCGCCCGCACGGGAGTAAAAGTCGCCGTTCTCGAGAGAGGGCACGCCAAGCGGAGCGGCGCCGGCGGGGCGGGCGTAGACCACTGGCACGGCGCGGTCACCAATCCCTGCTCCGGTGTCACCCCGCTGATGTATACCGAGGCCTGCTACGAGTCCATGAAGGGATGGACCGGCGGGCACGTACGCTATATCATCACCAGGGAAAGCTGGGATACCCTGCTCGACTGCGAAAAGATGGGGGTGCAGATAAGAGATGTAAGAGACGAGTTCAAGGGGGCCGATTTCCGCGACGATGAGACCAAGCTTATGTTCGCCTACGATTATAAAAGCAGGCACGTTATCCGCGTCTGGGGATACAATATCAAGGTCAAGGTGTATGAGGAAGCCAGGCGAATCGGCGTGAATATTTACAATCGGATGATGCCCACGCGCCTGCTCACCGAGGGCGGCAAACAGGGGGGAAGGGTTATCGGCGCCACCGCCGTCGATACGCGCACCGGCGAGTTCTACATATTCAGGTCCAGGGCTACCGTCATCTGCACCGGCGGGGCCGGCCGTCTCTACGATTTTGCGCCGGAAGTAACCGCATCAAGCTCTATGGGCAACCTTAATTCGTCCGGCGCCGGCGAGGCTATCGGCTGGGATGCGGGCGCCGAGTTCGTCTGCATGGAAGGCTCCGGGCCAGCGCGTCTGGCCGGTTACGCTTATGCGCCCTACAGTATGGCCAATGCCCACAATACCTACCACGGCACGCCGATAGTCGATGCCGACGGTAAGGAAGTGCCCTGGGTCGATGGTTTCAACAGGCCGATAAAGACGGTACAGGAACGTTTTCAGCCATCGGAAGGGCAGGATTTCATGCTGGGAGAGGGGATAGGCATTTCCCGCTACCTGGAGCAATACCGCAACAACCTCCTTGCCAGTGACCTGCCCGAACGTATACGCAGGGGTGAGTTCAAGCTGCCCCTGTACGCCGACTTTACCCGCCTTTCCGAGGCGGAAAGAAGGTGCATCTGGGGCATGATGGTAGGCAACGAGGGGAAGACCCGCATTGCTATATACGATACCATGTCCAGGGCTGGGTTCGACCCTGATAAAGACCTGTTCCAGGCGCCGGTTACGGCGCCCCAGGGATACGACCACCCTAATTTCTGGTCTACCGGCGTCAACACACCACCCTCCATACGCATGGGCGGCGGCGGCGGCTTTCTGGTCGACTGGAACTTGAGGACGAACCTGGAGGGACTTTACATCGGGGCTGGCGGCAACCTCTTCGGCGGCGGCTGCCACGGCGAATCGCACACCACCGGCCGCTACGCCGGAAGACACGCCGCCGAGTACGCCAAAACGGCGCCGGAACCGGTCCCAGACCGCATCCAGATAGAAGCCGAAAAAGCCCGCGCCTATAACGCCACCAGACAGAGCAAAGACGGCAACGGCTGGAAGGAAATCAACGCCGCCATCGCCCGGATTATGAGGGACTACTGCGGCGAGTACAAGAACGAGCAAACGCTGAACCTGGGCTTGAGACTCCTCAACGAGCTCAAGACAACCGAACTGGAATCGGCCTACGCCTCCAATCCCCACGAACTGGGACGCCTCCTGGAATGCCACTCGATTATTACGGTTGGGGAACTAATCATGAAGACGGCGCTGGAGCGCAAGGCCAGCAATTCCATACTCGGGTTCAAACGCCTGGACTACCCGGAAACAGACCCGCCCGATTGGAATAAACTCCTGCCCATCCGCCAGGAAGATAATAAAGTAAAGGTCAGGGAACTGCCGCTGGACTTTCACCTCAAAGCGCCTTACGCCCCCGATTACGAGGAGAATTACCGGAAGTACGGCGGTGTTTGATTCAGGATATCAGCAACTCATAAGGAAAGGTAAGTCAAAATGAGCGAGAAAGCATACATGATACCCAATCCGCCAACACCCAACAAGGCGGTGGAGTTTAACCCCGATATATGTATCGGCTGCAACCTCTGCGTGGATGTCTGCCCTACCGATGTCATGATGCCCAACCCGGAAAAGAAACAACCGCCCATCGTCGTTTACCCGGAAGAATGCTGGTACTGCGGCGGTTGTGTCGAAGAGTGCCCGCGCCCCGGAGCTATCACCATGCTCCACCCGACCCAGCAGCGGATATCGATGAACTGGAAACGCAAGGACACCGGCGAGCTATTCCGTCTGGGCATGAAGAACCCCCCGCCTCCCGATACCAGACCGCCTTCAGGGTAAAGCATTACACATATAGCGTACGCCGCTGTTTGAGTTGGCCGAGAAGATGACCATGCGCCGGCTGCCCCGGCGTACGCGCGCGGGCAGTGGAGGAGTGGCGGCGTTTAACAGAGTCTGCATCCCGTCGCCTTGATTTGTATGATATACTATAATAAATGCGCCAGGTATACACAAACCGGCGTTTGTATGAGTTACCCAGTAATCTTACTAATCATGGCTTGAGGGATTCTCTATAAAAATGACACGCAATAACAATACCAGAGGAACAATGGCCAAATCATCTAAGCCGAAGATTATCGCCGCTATGCCGGCATACAACGAGGAACGATACATCGGCACGCTGGTGCTCCAGGCCAAGCAATTTGTCGACCAGGTTATCGTTATCGATGATGGCAGTACGGATAATACCAGCGAAATTGCCAGGCTTGCCGGAGCAATCCTGTATCGCAACAAAACCAGAAAAGGCAAAGGGGCAGCCGTACAGAAGATACTTACCGAGACAAGAAAAACAATGCCTGATGTCCTCGTCCTGCTTGACGCCGATTCCCAGCACAACCCCCGTGAAATACCCAATATCATCAAGCCTATTTTAAACGGCTCCGACCTCGTTATCGGGTCCAGAGAAGCGCAGGCTGATAAAACGCCATTTTACCGAAGGATTGGACAGAAAATACTCCTGCGCTCCGTTAGCACCATCTCCAAGCAAAAGCTCACCGATTCAGAGTCCGGCTTCCGGGCCCTTTCAAGCAAAGCGATATCCGAGATACACCTGACAGAAAACGGCTTTGCCGTGGAATCGGAGATGCTGGCTAAAGCAACCGAAAAGGGACTAAAAATAGCCGAAGTCCCGATTTCCAACATATATACCGGGGACGGCTCAACCCTGCATCCGGTTGTACACGGGTTAGAAGTCCTGACCAGAATAATGGTTATGATTTCAGAGAGAAGGCCGCTCTTCTTTTTCGGGGCTGGTGGAGGTATCGTGACACTCCTGGGACTGATTGCCGGCGGCAGAGTACTCCAGGTATTTTCCTCCGCGAGTGTAATACCCATGGGTACTGCCCTTGTATCGGTAACCCTGCTCATTATTGGAATCTTCAGCATTTTCACCGGTATAATATTACATATGCTGGCAGGGAAGCGAGACTGATTACCAAGGTATAGATGGGGGTGGAGGTATCCTGCAGATTAAGGTCTGCAACCATATGCAAATAACACGTGATTGCAGGTGCGTTTACTTTGTGGTATACTTAAGGCAAGTTCCAGTTTAGGTTAATACGATCTTCTTGAGATCCACTTAGATTTACATCAAGTATTGGATGACCCGAGCTCTAACTAATATTAAGAGAGGAGGTCATTCAATGAGTTTTCAGGAGAAGTCCCTCCAATGTTCCGATTGTGGCGCCACGTTTACCTTTAGCGTTGAAGATCAGGAGTTCTTTCAGTCAAAGGGCTACACCAACGAGCCGAAGCGATGCCCGGAATGCCGTCAGTCACGGAAGTCAGAACGCTATGCAACCGGCGGTTATGGGGCCCCGCGTCAGATGTTCCCGGCGACCTGCGCCGAATGCGGTAAAAGCACCGAAGTTCCCTTTCAACCCCGCGGTGATAGACCCGTTTACTGCAGTGATTGCTATCGAAAAGTCCGACCAAGTAGATAAGTGAGGTAAAGCCATTTGCCATATCCGGGTTGGGTAACCGGTCCGGGTATGGCTCTGGCAAATAAAAATTTTGTCTTTAGAAGTATCAATACACGAAGGTGAATCACAGGAATCGCTGCTACGCCGCTTTCAAAAGGCCGTGCAGATGAGCGGCGTCTTGCGTGAAGTAAAAGCCAACCGCTATTTCGTACCGAAGAGCGAGGCAGCCCGCATCAGAGCCAAGAAGAATGCCCAACGGAGGCGGCGACAGGGCTATTAGGTGAAACAGGTAATAAAACCAGGGATAAGAGGGGGAAGATAATGAAAATCTATGTGGGCAATCTGGCCTTTGATCTTACCGAGGATGAACTGGCCGCAGAATTCAGCACTTACGGAAAGGTGGAATCCGTGGCTATCCCCTCCGATAAGTTCAGCGGACGTCCCAGGGGCTTTGCCTTCGTAGAAATGGCAGCAAAGTCTGAGGCCGAAGCTGCCATCACGGGGCTTAACGGTAAAGTATTGAAAGACCGTACTATCGTGGTCAATGAATCGCGTCCCCGCACCGATAACAGGGGTGGCGGTTCCTATGGCAACCGGAGGAGTGGCGGCTCTAGCGGCGGCGGTTACGGCGGCAGCAGAGGCGGTCGTTCGGGTGGCGGCAGACAACGAAGATATTAACCAACCTGACTACTTTGATTCGCACTAACGTCATATCAAGTTTTACTGACTCTCCCGTCACAAATCGGGGCAGCGTAACCGATTTGATAAAAGGAAGGTACCATGAATATCTATGTGGGGAACCTATCACTTGAAACGACAGAGGACGAACTGCACAGAGAATTCACAAGATTTGGGGAGGTTATATCCGTAACCATCATGAACGATAGATATATCGGCAGCGGCCAACCGAGGGGCTACGGATATGTGGAAATGACCTCAAAATCCGAGGGTGTAACTGCAATCGCCAATCTTGAAGGGAAAAGAATGAGGAACCGGGTTATAAATGTAGTTGAGGCCCTGCCGCTCTCAAATAAAAGCGGGATAGCGATACCCGGTATCAGAAACAATAACAGATCTAATAAAAGCAGAGAAAGAAAATACCAGATGATTTGAGCCACCTGACCTGTAACCCGGGCTTTTGACTCGTATTTCACCAAGGAGTTTAATGAATTTCGATACCTTTAATTTACATCCGAGCGTTATGGCCGGTGTACACGCGCTCGGTTATTCCGTACCCACACCAATACAATTACAGGCAATCCCCCCGATTATGCTGGGGAGTGATGTCATCGGGCTGGCGCAAACCGGCACCGGCAAGACGGCGGCTTTCGTTCTGCCGATTTTACATCACTTACGGCAAAACCCGCGAGGCTGTGTTCGGGCTCTCATAATCTCGCCCACACGCGAGCTGGCCGAGCAGACCTGCGAGGTTATCAACAAACTGGGGAGTAAAGTCAACCTGCAAAGCGTGGCTGTCTACGGCGGGGTGAGTATGGAACAGCAAAACCGGGGACTGCGCAACGGCGCGGAAATCGTCGTAGCCTGCCCGGGCCGCCTGCTCGACCACCTGTGGAAGGGTACGATAAGTCTGTCAGAGCTGGAAATCCTCGTCATCGACGAGGCCGACCGTATGTTCGATATGGGCTTTCTACCTGATATTCGTAATATTTTAACGTGTATCATGAACAAGCGGCAGACCCTGCTCTTTTCAGCCACCATGCCTGCCGGTATCCGCCGACTGGTGCGTGAAATCCTGCATGACCCGGTTACTGTGCAAATCGACCGCACGATGCCGGCAAAAACAGTGTCACACGCACTATACCCGGTACAACAGCACCTTAAAACAAATTTGCTGAAAGAGCTGCTGAATAAAACCAAAACGAATTCAGTACTTGTCTTTACCCGCACCAAACACCGCGCCCAGCGCGTGGCGCAACAACTGGTAAGATCCGGCTATCGGGTGACCTCATTACAGGGGAACCTTTCTCAGAACCAGAGACAGGCTGCGCTTACAGGCTTCCGTAACGGCTCGATTAAGATTCTGGTGGCGACCGATATTGCCGCGCGCGGTATCGATGTTTTGAGTATTTCCCACGTCATCAACTACGATATGCCCGAGAGCACGGATGACTACATCCACCGCATCGGCCGTACCGGCCGGGTCGAGAAAAACGGCGAGGCATTAACATTCGTAACAAATGCCGATAATGGTAAGATACGTGCCCTTGAACAGCTCCTTGATACGCCGCTGGAACGTATGACGCTTCAAGGCTTTGATTACACCAGCCCCGCGCCGGACCGACAACCGCAACAGCGTGCCGTACGAAGACAGGGAATAAGACAAAGAAATTAGTTTACAAACAACTATCAAGCAATATGTGTCTCTACTTGTGAAATATAATATCATTCTAATGTGATAGAGGTGCTTTCCGGGAGGGAAATTACAGTTCCCGCTGACTTCGTTTTATCCTAATTGCGGCTATTCGTTACAGTTACAGCAGGATATATCCGGCAAATAATCGCTGCGCAGCAGAAGTAACTGACCGTACCAATACAATACTGGAACTGCAATATTCAGAGCCAGTAATATTCAGTAGATAATCCATTATCCTTTCAAAAAACCGGTTTTTGACAATTATATCATTCGTAGTATAATTACTTTCACAAGCCGGAATGTTATGACTTTCTTAAATCTTAAGGTCATATACCGGGTGGCGATGATAGGTTAAAGCTCAAATGCCAGAGGCTTGCCCCTGCTACCTTTACCAAACAGGAGGGCAAAGCCATGGCTAAAAGCGTATCACTCTTAGAAACTTTTAATTTATAATTTGCTGTTTAGAAGCATAAATCAGTTAGATTTTTTACTTCCGGATAATAATATCAGGCTTTGAGGTGAATATGGATCTTTCAAATATTAAGCTTCGCGCTCAACTTTTTACGGTCTCACAGTATATGAAACAAGCGGCCAGGATGCATCCCTCGTTTAAAGCCCGTCTCAAAGAGAAAAATCTCACCGCCCAGATAAAGGTTGTAGATAATTCTATCGGGAGATATTTTATTTTCCGTCAGGGCAAGGTCATTTCCAGAGGCGGAATCCATCCCAAACCTGATGTTTGTATGGGCTTCAGCGATGCGGCTCTGGCCAGCAGACTCCTTTCGCCATGGCGCGACCAGCAGGAACAAATAGACGCCATGAAAAATTTCCGTTTAACACTGGATGGCCCGGATGAACTGTCACACTGGTTCATGGAAACGCTTAGCCGGATGCTTACCGCCGGGATAAAATACGGCGTGGATATGGGGAACGGGGTTAAAAGGTACGTCAATAATTCAAATGCCGGGTCGGTGTTTGTCTACGTGAAAGACGACAAGATAATACGTATAACTCCCATGGATTTTGATAAAGACGACGCGCCATCCTTTACTATCGATGCCAGGGGTAAAAAATTCACCCCTCCCCGTAAAGGCACGCTTTCTCCATTCGGATTTTCCATGAAATCCACGGTTTATTCCCCGGACAGGATTTTATACCCCATGAAGCGGGTCGACTTCGACCCGCAGGGCGAGCGCAACTATGAGAACCGGGGGGTCTCCGGCTACGAGAGAATCAGCTGGGATGAAGCCCTCGATATCGTGGCTAATGAGATTAAACGCGCAAAAAGAGAATACGGCCCGGGAGCTATCTTGAGCAGCACGCCGTCCCACCATACCTGGGGAAATGTGGGCTACTACTTAAGCTCCCATCGCCGGTTTTTCAACGCCGTAGGGAATACCCAGGTAGTGGCCAATCCGGATAGCTGGGAAGGATGGTTCTGGGGAGCTACCCACCACTGGGGAAACAGTATGCGCATGGGCGGCGCCGAGATGTACGGGACGGTTGAGGACGCCCTGAAAGAATGCGAGATGGTTGTGTTCTGGAGCAGCGACCCGGAATGTAATCCGGGTTCCTACGGCGGATTCGAGAGCACCGTTCGCCGACAGTGGCTGCAGGAACTGGGCATCAAGACGGTACATATTAACCCGTATTACGACCATACCGCTGCGCTGATGGGCGGAAAATGGCTCGCCCCCAGACCGGATACGGGAAACGCCATGTCCCTGGCTATCGCCTATATCTGGATAACCGAGGACCTCTACGATAAAGAATACGTCGCTTCACGCACCACCGGATTTGATAAGTGGAGAGACTATATTCTCGGCAAGGAAGACGGAATACCCAAGACACCCGAATGGCAGGAAGGGGAAACCGGCGTCCCGGCCAAAGATGTCAGGGCTTTAGCCAGAGAATGGGGCTCCAGGAAGACTTATCTCGGCGCAGGCGGCGCGGGAAACCAGCTGGGAGGCGCCTGCCGGTGCGCCACCGGCCTGGAATGGGCGCGCTCGATGGTATGCCTGATGGCCATGCAGGGCCTCGGCAAGCCCGGCATCAACATGGGCAATATGTCCTGCGGGGCGCCGATAGACACCAGGTTCTACTTCCCCGGCTATGCCGAGGGCGGAATCTCCGGTGACATCGAAGGGACCGCCTCGGCGATTAATCTCTACCAGCGGATGCCTCACCTCCCCACCGTTAATACCGTGCTGCAAAGAGTGCCCCGGCTGAAAATCCCGGAAGCCATCCTGGACGGACAATGCGAGGGCTACCCTACCAACACCAAGGTCATCGAAGGCCAGTTCTTCAAGTTCAATTATCCTGCTCCCGGCAATTCCGAAATCCGGATGTACTACAAATACGGCGGCTCTTATATCGCCACGATGAACGAGACCAATCGTTATGTAAAGTCTTACCGGACTCCAAAACTGGAATTCGTTGTCAACCAGTCTATCTGGATGGAAGGCGAGACCAAATTTGCCGATGTTATTTTGCCGGCCTGCACCAATTTCGAACGCTGGGACATCGGCGAAACCTGCAACGCCGGAGGGTACATCATCCATAATTTCAACAAGCTCAACCACCGGGTAATCACCCTGCAGCATAAGTGCATAGAACCCCTGGGCGAATCGAAATCCGACTACCAGATTTTCCTCGAGTTATCCAAGCGACTCGGCCTTAGCGCCTATTTCTCCGAAGGCGGGACGGAGCTCGACTGGTGCAAGCGCATGTACGACGGCTCGGACCTGCCGCGCGTAATTTCCTGGAAAAAATTCCTTAAAAAAGGTTATTACATCGTCCCCCCGCCCAAAGAGGAACTCAAACCTCCGGTTGCCTATAGATGGTTCGCCGAGGGCAGGAAAAAGGACATACCCGAACCCTTTCCTTTGCCGGCTGATTATACCGAAGAATATCTGTCCGGACTTCAGACGCAGTCCGGCAAAATAGAGTTCGAGTGTTCCAGTCTTAAGCGGTTCGACCCGGACGACCCGGAGAGACCGCCCATCAGCAAATATATCCCTTCATGGGAAGGCCCCCATACCACGGAACTCTATAAAAAATACCCTTTGCAGTTACTTTCCCCTCATCCGCGTTTTAGTTTCCACACTCACAATGACGGTAAAGACAGCATTATTAATGATATTAAAGAACACCGGGTCCTGATTGACGGTTATTATTACTGGATTATCAGGCTGAACACGAAAGATGCCGAAGAACGCGGCATCAAGCAGGATGACCTGGTCAGGGTTTTCAATGACAGGGGCGCCGTATTATGCGCCGCCCATGTCACCGAACGCCTTCCCCGGGGAACCGCCCAATCTCCCTGTTCTTCCGCGATATATGACCCGATAGGCGAGCCGGGAAATTCCGTTGACCGCGCCGGGACCATAAACATACTGACTTCGTCACGTCCCATTATTAAGAAATCCCACAGCACGGCTTCCAATACTTGCCTCGTAGAAATAGAGAAGTGGAAGGAATAATAACATGGAAAAGTGGAATCTAATTATTGATGTCGCGAAGTGTGAGGGGTGTTATAACTGCTTCTTATCCTGCAAGGATGAATACGTTGATAATGATTTTTTACCCTATTCCGTAGCTCAACCCAGGCACGGACACAGCTGGATAGATATCTTGTCCAAGGAAAGGGGCCAGTATCCTACGGTTGATGTAGCCAATCTCCCCGTTCCGTGCATGCACTGCGATAATGCTCCCTGCATTAAGAAAGCCGTCAACGGGGAGATTTACAAGATGAGTAACGGCATTGTCATCATCGACCCGGAAAAGGCCAGGGGGAGAAAGGAGCTGGTGGATTCCTGCCCCTACGGAGCCATCTGGTGGAATGAGGAAAAGAATGTGCCTCAAAAATGCACGTTGTGCGCCCACCTGCTGGCAGAAGGATGGAAGGAGCCCAGGTGTGTTCAAGCTTGTCCTACCGCCGCGATGCGTATTGTCAAAGCTGATGATACCCGGATGAAGCAGATGATAACGCAAGAAAACCTGGAAGTGTTCCACCCGGAATACAATACACAACCCCGGGTATATTACAAGAATCTGTACCGGTATCTCAAATGCTTCATCGGGGGAGATGTTGCCTTTAAAAAAGATGGCACCGTCGATTGCGCTGAAGGAGCCGGGGTAACCTTATTCAAAGATTCGCAAAAGATAAGTGAAGTATCAACCGATAATTACGGCGATTTTAAATTTGATAATCTCGAGGAAAACAGCGGTAAGTACACTCTCGAGATAGTATATAAGGGATATGAGAAGAAAACCATCGAGGTTGAGCTGGCCGCGAGTAAGAGCGTGGGTACCATATTGTTACAAGCATAATGGTCGGCGTGGTAGCGGGGGGTTCTTCGGTATCCGGCTGTTGGTCCAAGCCGACGGCCAAGATGGCGCGCCCTAGTCTTTCCCTCTCACATTAACCAACAGATGGAGCGCCCGGTAAACCTCCTGCTGTCCCTGTTTATACAGGAGAAATTCAACTTTCTGGTTATCACCCGGCTCATCCGGAGTTAACGTTATCACCTGTTCAAATTTTTCATCATGTTTCAGCGTTATCGGGTCGATAGCATTTACCATTGTGTTATTTATAATCACCTCTACCCGGTAGGACTCGGCCTTTCGCTCCCGGTTGATAATACCCAATATAAGCCCTGTTTCCTCACCGATATTAAGCTCCGCCGGGTATTCCGCTGCCCTGCCTTCCGCATTGAGGATGTAGAACTCGGTGTACTTCTCTTTATTTTGCGGGTCGGCTACAGTGTAGATAATAAAAGCTACGACTCCCAGAATGACAAGCACGAGTACTATAGACAGAACTCTGGGAAACAGGGTGGTACCTGCCACTTTCAGCATATCAAGTTTAAATATAGCCTAAATGATAATTGCTGGCAATATCGAGGGTGACCGGTCTTATTGCGGTTTGTCCACTTTTCTGACCAGAGGTCTTTGATTAATTAAGTTATCGTATGTATAATACGACTAAGGGAAGTCATATGGATGAAATGCAGCGCGTGCTTGTCACCGGTGGAGCCGGGTTCATTGGTTCTCATCTGGTCGAGGAGCTGGCGAGGAGAGACTATCACGTTACCGCTCTCGACGACCTTTCGACGGGCAAGCCGGATAATATAGAGCGGTTCTCTTCAAATAAGAATATCGATTTTGTAAAGGGCAGCGTCACCGACCTGCCCCTTCTTTTAAGGCTTTTTCAAAACACCCGGTATGTCTTTCATCATGCGGCTATCCCCAGCGTGCCCAGAAGTATAGACTTACCCCTGGATTCTCACGAAGCAAATATTACGGGAACCCTCAACGTGCTTCTGGCGGCAAGGGATAATAAAGTCGACAAAGTAATCTTCGCCTCCTCGTCATCCGTTTACGGCGATTCCGAGACCCTCCCCCAAAAAGAGGATATGACGCCGAATCCGCTTTCCCCGTATGCCGTGACCAAACTGACCGGCGAATATTACTGCCGGGTCTTTCACCAGGTGTACGGACTGCCTACCGTCTGCCTCAGATATTTCAATATCTACGGACCGAGACAGGTCCCTGATTCCCCCTACTCCGCCGTAATCCCCAGGTTCATCAAAATGAGTTTAGACGGCACATCTCCCGTTATTTATGGCGACGGCGAGCAAACCAGGGACTTTACCTTCGTTAAAGATGCTGTGGAGGCGAATATCCTGGCGGCCGAAAGTGACGCTTATGGAGTATATAATATCAGCCGGGGGGAAGGAATTGCCTTAAATCGACTGGCCGAGCTCGTTACGGGACTTATCGGGAACAAAATAAAACCGACATATCAGCCGGAGAGACCCGGGGATGTCAAGCACAGTCTGGCCGATATTTCTAAAGCAAAAACCTTTGGTTATGAGCCCAAGTACAGCCTGGAAGCCGGATTAACCGAAATGATAAGGTGGTTTGATAATAGATAAATCGATGTTAAATAAGGCTACCATTTGTGTCATCGGGCTGGGTTACGTAGGCCTGCCCCTTGCCGAGGCATTCGCCCGTCGTTTTCAAGTAGTCGGCTTTGATATCGACAAGCGTAAACTGGAGATACTGAAGAAAAACAACAGCAGCGAGAACCTTACCGTCACCGGTGAAGCCGGGGAAATAAGCAGGGCCGATTTTATTATTATCTGTGTGCCCACGCCGGTTACCGACTCTAAGGAGCCTGATTTATCATACGTTGAAAATGCGGCAAGGATTGCCGGCCGTAATATGAAAAAGGGGAGTACGGTCATCCTGGAATCGACCGTTTATCCCGGCGTTACCGAGGAAATCGTGAAGCCGATTCTGGAAACCGAGTCCGGACTCACTTGTGGTAAGGACTTTAAGATTGCCTACTCTCCGGAGAGAATCAACCCCGGCGACAAAGAACATTCCATAGACAAGGTAGTTAAGGTCGTCGCCGGAATGGACAGTGAGACTACTGAACTCGTTGCCGAACTCTACAATAAAATAACCCCCCATATTTTCAAGGCCAGGGATATAAGAACCGCCGAAGCCGGCAAGGTTATCGAGAACATCCAGAGGGACCTGAATATAGCCCTCATGAACGAGTTGGCCATCATCTTCGAGAAAATAGGCTTAAGCACCAGGGATGTCCTGGACGCCGCCGCCACCAAGTGGAACTTCCATCGCTATTCCCCGGGTCTGGTGGGCGGACATTGCATACCGGTCGACCCGTTTTACCTGGTCTTCAAGGCCAGAGAAACAGGTTATCATCCCCAGGTAATCCTCACCGGCAGGGCCATAAATGACGGTATGCCGAAGTATATAGCGGAGATTACAGTCAAGACCCTAAAGGACACGGGTAAAGTAATTGAAGGCTCAAAGGCACTTATCATGGGCCTGACCTATAAGGAGGATGTGGCGGATACCAGGGAGACTCCGTCGAAAGGCATTATTAAAGAACTGCGGAAATATGGCGTCGAGATATGGGGCTACGACCCCCTTCTTGACAATATCGAAGCTGAATTTGGTATCAGGGCTGTACGAAAGCTTTCAGGGAGTCCCAAGGTTGACGTTGTAGTGATAACCGTAGGAAACAGTAGCTTCAAGGATGTAACGCTCGACCAGCTGAAAGGCATACTAACTGCTGAACCTATTTTAATTGATATTCGGGGGGTTTTCTCCAGTAAAGAGGCTGAAGCCAGGGGATTTATTTACAGAAGCCTGTAAAACGATACAGTACAAAGCATCAAGTGATAAATGGCGATAAAAGGTATAAAAGACAAAGACAGCGCTGACTCAATACCTACTATAACTATCCGCCCTTTGCAGGGTTGGATACCAATTAATTTTGGGGATTTGTGGCTCTATCGCGAGTTGCTTTATTTCCTTACCTGGCGTGAAATTAAGGTGCGCTATAAACAGACAGCGCTGGGTTTCGCCTGGGCAATTATCCAGCCTCTCTTTATGATGATAGTATTTACCCTCTTCTTTGGCACTCTGGCGAAAATTCCCTCGGAGGGGATTCCTTACCCCTTGTTTAATTACGCCGCACTGCTTCCCTGGACACTGTTTGCTGAGGGCATAACCCGCTCGAGCAACAGCCTGGTTCAGGATGCCAATCTTGTCAAGAAGGTATATTTCCCCAGGCTGGTTATGCCCCTTTCCGGCATCCTCTCCCCTTTGGTTGACTTTGCCATTGCCTCCACTATTTTGATTGGTATGATGTTTTACTTTGGCTTTCCTCCGACAATAAGGATACTCTGGCTGCCGGCTTTCATCCTGCTGGCGCTGATGACTTCTGTGGGAGTAGGCCTGTGGCTCTCGGCGATAAATGTACGATATCGTGATGTTCGCTATGTAATACCATTTCTAATCCAGTTTTGGCTCTTCGCCTCGCCTGTGGTCTATTCCAGCACCCTTCTGCCCGAACGCTACCAGATAATCTACGGCATAAACCCTATGGCTGGCGTAATTGAGGGCTTCCGCTGGGCTCTCTTAGGCACCGAAGCGCCTGGTTCTTTGATAGCTATCTCGGTTATAATTGTAGTAGTGCTATTGATTTCAGGAGCGTTCTACTTTCGACGCAGTGAGAAAGCCTTTGCTGATGTGATATAAGGCTATGAATGACATCGCCATTCGAGTAGAAAATTTGAGTAAGCTCTATCGCATGGGTCAATTCGTTGGCTATAAGACCCTGCGTGAGAGTATTGTGAGTATCATCTCCGCTCCTTTCCGCCGCCTGCGCCGTTCTTCGTCCCCGGTCTCTGACCACGATGAATATATCTGGGCACTTAAAGATGTCTCCTTTGAAGTAAAGCCGGGCGAGGCAATAGGAATTATCGGCGCCAATGGGGCTGGCAAGACCACCCTGTTAAGAATCCTCTGCCGAATCACCAACCCCACCGAGGGTTATGCCGAGATTCATGGTCGGGTGGGTTCTCTTTTGGAGGTAGGCACTGGCTTCCACCCTGAACTCACCGGACGGGAGAACATCTATTTAAACGGAGCTGTCCTGGGGATGAAAAAGAAGGAAATTGACCGCAAGTTTGCTGAGATAGTAGACTTCTCCGGGGTGGAAAAATTCATCGATACCCCGCTGAAGCGCTTCTCCACCGGCATGCAGGTGCGCTTGGCCTTCTCGGTAGCCGCCCACCTTGAGCCGGAGATATTGCTGGTGGATGAGGTGCTGGCGGTGGGCGATGCCGAGTTTCAGAGGAAGTGTCTGGGGAAGATGGGAGATGTGGCCAAAGAGGGACGGACGGTGTTGTTTGTGAGTCATAACATGA
>CAYPDM010000012.1:0-35046 GCA_964409485.1 uncultured Dehalococcoidaceae bacterium
TTGGCGCAGGAGTGTAGCTCAGTTGGTAGAGCAGCGGTCTCCAAAACCGCCGGTCAGGGGTTCGAGTCCTCTCACTCCTGCCATGACATTGTGCCGAGGTGGTGGAATCGGTAGACACGCCATCTTGAGGGGGTGGTGCGCGTAAGCGCGTGGGAGTTCAAATCTCCCCCTCGGCACCATACGTTATAACAATACGCGCTTTGCAGAGACTTGAGACCTTGACACTAACATTACCCGGGCTAAGGAGTTAAATGGCGGAACAGGCCAGACTAATCGATATCTATGTCATGGGCAGGCACTGTCAGGTCCCGGAGGGGCTTACCATCCTGACGGCGCTGGAATACAGCGGCTACCGCATGCTGCGCGGCTGTGGCTGTCGTGCCGGCTTCTGCGGCGCCTGCGCCACCATTTATAACTTCAAAAACGACCCCCAGTTAAGGTATGACCTCGCCTGCCAGAAATCCGTAGAGCCGGATATGTGCCTGGTCCAGCTGCCCTTCTTCCCCGCCGCAAAAGCCACCTACGACCTGGAAAAGCTCGAAGCCGGCAGCGATACTATTAAATCCCTCTACCCTGATATAACGAAGTGCTTCGGCTGCAATACCTGCACCAAGACCTGCCCCCAGGAACTGGAGGTAATGTGGTTTATGACCGATGCCATCAGGGGCGATATCCGGGCCGTGGCAGATAAGTCTTTCGACTGTGTTATGTGCGGCCTTTGCGCCGCCCGGTGTCCGCAGGGCCTGGTGCCCTATAATGTTGCCCTGCTCGGCCGCCGATTGTACGGGCGTTACCTGACGCCCGTATCCGGGCACCTTGATGAAAGAATATCTGAAATAGAATCCGGCGAGTTCGATGCCGGGATAGCGGAACTGAAAAAGGCCGGTGAAAAAGAGCTGCGCCGCCGCTACGCCGAGCGCGACATGGAGCCGGCCCTGGAACAACAATGGGAATAATGGTGTTATAGATGTACCCGGCATATTTAGAAGAAAACATTCATCTTGTGGAAGATACGCGGGTGAGGCGGCTCATCGAAGCTATCCCGCGCCTTGACGAAGATGAAAAGTCCGACCTCCTGCGGCAGTACCACCCGGACTACATAAAAACGAGCATGCGTCAGCTGCAGGTGGGCATCAACAAGGGCGATTCCACGCCGGTGGAACTGGCCGATTTGCTGGAAGGGAAAAGCCGCATCGACCTGGATAGAATAGACCCTTCCAGTCCCGATTATAATGTTGACGTATTGATAATCGGCTGCGGTGGGGCGGGGGCTTCGGCGGCGTTGCTGGCCAGTGAAAATGGGGCCAGGGTACTCGTCACCACCAAGCTGCGCCTGGGTGATGCCAATACCGTCGGGGCGCAGGCGGGCACCCAGGCCGCCGACCGTTCCAACGACTCGCCGGTGATTCACTATCTCGACACCATCGGCGGCGGCCACTTCGAAAATATCCCGGAGCTTGTGGAAGTACTGGTGAAGGACGCCCCCTCGGCGATTAAGTGGCTGGAGAAGCTGGGGGTAAACTGGGACAAGACCCCGGACGGCGCCATGTACGAACTCTCCGGCGGCGGCACGTCGCGGCGGCGGCTGCACTCCGCGCGTGACTATACCGGGTTGGAAGAAATGCGCGTCCTCCGCGATGAACTCAAAAATAAGGGCATTGATTTCCTGGAATTTGCGCCGGCCATCGAGCTGATTCTGGATGATAAAGGACAGATAGCCGGGGCCATACTGCTCAACCTGGAAACCGAAGAGCTGATTATCGTCAGGGCCAGGGCGGTGGTCATGGCTACCGGTGGTATCGGCCGTTTGCATATTCAGGGCTTTCCCACCACCAATCACTACGGCGCCACCGCCGACGGACTGGTGCTGGCTTACCGCGCCGGCGCCGAGCTTATTTTCATAGACACCATGCAGTACCACCCCACCGGAGCTGTCTATCCGTTGCAGATTTTAGGGCAGCTGGTTACGGAAAAGGTCAGGACGCTGGGCGCGCAGCTGGTCAACGGCCGCGGCGAGCAGTTCATCATGCCCCTGGAACCCCGGGATATCGTCGCTTCGGCCATCATCCGCGAGTGCCGGGAACACCGGCACGGACTCCACACGCCGAACGGGGAAGCCGGCGTATGGCTGGACTCGCCGATGATTGATATTCTCCGCGGCGAAGGCACCATTGCCAGGGAGTTGCCCGCCATGGTGCGGCAGTACCGCCGCTTTAACATCGATATTACCCGCGAGCCGATACTGGTATATCCCACCCTGCACTATCAGAACGGCGGCATCAGGATAGATACCGAGGGCGCCACCAATGTGCCCGGTCTTTACGCAGCCGGCGAGTGTACCGGCGGTGTGCACGGGCGGAACCGCCTTATCGGCAACTCGACCCTGGAGCTGTTTGTCTTCGGGCGGAGGGCCGGCCGGGCGGCGGCACAGTATGCCAGGAAAGTCAAAAGAGGCAGCCCGACCCTGGAGCACGTGCGCCGGTGGCAGCAGGAACTGGGACGGGCGGGGCTGGCCGGAAAGCGTCCGGTCTCGCCGCGATTGCTGCCGGACTACGTCAGGCATGCCCATGGCTATAACAAACAGGAGATATAACAAATTAACTATTTTGAAAAACCGGGGGGAAGGTTCCATGCCGTTACCTTTACAGCGTGATATTAAAGAGATTGAAGGAATTTTAAATGAAATTCTGAATACCCGGTGCCCTCCGGTGGGTCGGTGCCGTCTCCTCTCCAGCGGGTTCGGCACGGCGCATTCCCTGAATATCGCCGAGGACATCAGCGGACATAAAGAGTGCCTGGGTTGCGGCAACTGCGTCGATATCTGCCCCTTTTTATTCAGGGAACCCTCCCGCCGCGAGAAAACGGAGCAGCGTACCTCCATGGCCCTGGAAAGCATTGTCGGGGAGGACTGTGACCTGTGTAATGCCTGCGTCCTCGTTTGCCCCCAGGTGGACACAACTATAAAAAATTATATCGTCAATCACCGCATGATAGAGGTGATGTCCCGCCTCGAAAGCAGGATAGGCGACGAAGACGAGCCTGACCTCGACCTGTTTCTTGAAGAAGCTGTCAGTTCCAATTGAACTTATAAGGTGAGATACGAATGGACTTCGAGCTGTCTGAAGAATTAAAGATGATACAAAGTCTCACGCGTGACTTTGTCAACGAGCGGCTCAAGCCGATGGAAAGGGACCTGCTGGGGCGCGCCGCCGACCTTAGCGATGCCCGCGCTTACCCCCCCGCTGAAAAAGAAGCGGAGCTCGTTGAAATGGTCCGCGGGATGGGACTGTGGGGTGTCGGCGTTCCGGAGGAGCTCGGGGGTGTCGGGCTGGACACCCTCGGAATCTGCCTGGTTGAAGAAGAACTGGCCCAGACGGTAGTGCCCTTTCGTTTCGGGGATGTGACACCCATTCTTTTCGACTGTAATGAGGAACAGCGGGAAAAATTCCTGCTGCCCGCCCTGAATTATGAGAAGAAACCCTATCTGGCGCTGATGGAGTCGGATGGCAGCGACGACCCTTCAGGCGTGAAAATGCAGGCGAAGAGAGGGGACGGATATTTTCTGCTGAATGGTAAAAAATTATCGCTGTCAAGGGCTGGCGGTGACTATTTTGCCGTGGTTTTCGCCGGTACGGATGAAGGTATTACCTGCTTCCTGGTGGATAAGGATACACCGGGTTTCACCGTGGCCGGCGGCGGTGAGAAGACCGGGTGGCTGGCGCAGGTCAAAGAGCCCATGACTTTGGCCTTTAAAAAATGCCGGGTACCCGTGGAAAATGTCCTGGGGAAAGAAGGTAAAGCCTTTCACCTGGGTGAGAAATGGCTGCCGCGGCGGCGGGTGGTGAGAGGCGCCCGGTGCGTGGGTGTCGCCCGCCGGCTGCTTGATGAGGCCACTGTACAGGCGCAGTCGCTGGAGACTTTCGGACAGTCTATTTCCGGGCGTACCAACATCCGGGCGGCACTGGCCGATATCGCCATGAATATCCAGGCCGCCCGGCTCATGGTATACGAGGCGGCCTGTAACTCGGATATCGGAAAATCGATAAAGCGTAAAGCCGGCATGGTAAAGCTGTACACCACCCAGATGGTTCAAACTGTCGCTGACCGGGTCGCCCATGTTTTCAACGGGCCGCCGTATATAAAAGGACTGCTAATGGAAAGATTATGCCGGTGCGCCCTCGAAGACAGGGCCATCGAGTTTACGCTGGAGAGACAGAGGAGTATTATCGCCGGGGATATTTTGAAGGGATTGAAAGTCTAGATGAACCGGTACGACTATGTTGTCGTGGGCAGCGGTATCGGCGGTCTCTATACGGCCTTGCTGGCCAGGGAACACGGCAGCGTGCTGGTTATTACCAAGGGCAGCATCGACGACTGTAATACCAAGTACGCCCAGGGCGGCATCGCCGCGGCTATCAGCAAGAATGATTCGCCGGAGCTTCACTTAAAAGACACCATAAATGCCGGTGACGGCCTTTCCGATGAAGAAACGGTGCGCATCATGGTAAATGAGGCGCCGGCGCGTATCGCCGACCTTGTCGGTTACCGGGTGCCGTTCGATACTCTCGAAGGTGAGATTGCCCTGACCATGGAGGCGGCCCACAGCGTGCCCCGCGTTCTTCATGCCGGGGGAGATGCCACCGGCGAGTATATCGAAGTAACGTTGAGTCGGCAGGTGCGTTCTTTGGGAGTCCAGGTGCTTGAAAATTTCCTGGCGACCGAAATTCTGGTGGAAAAGAATAAGGTAGCCGGCATCAGGGCGCTGGAATGCCGCACCGGAACCATCGAGGAGTTCGGTTGCCGCTACCTGATTCTGGCCACCGGCGGCGCCGGGCAGTTGTTTAAATACAATACGAATTCCGATATAGCCACCGGCGATGGTGTTGCCCTCGCCTTTAACGCCGGCGCCGAGATTGCCGATATGGAGTTTTTCCAGTTTCACCCCACCGCCCTCCGCATGTCCGGCGTCATTCCCTTCCTGATATCGGAGGCGGTGCGCGGGGAGGGCGGCGTGCTGCGAAATGCCGAAGGTAATTGTTTCATGGCGGATTATCATAAGAAAGGGGATATGGCGCCCAGGGATATCGTCGCCCGCAGCATTTTAAACGAGATGAAAAAGACCGGCTCGGACAGGGTTTTCCTGGATGTCACCCACTTGCCGCCCCACACCGTTACCGCGCGTTTCCCGCATATCTATCGCTTTTGCCTGGACCATGGACTGGATATTACCCAGGACCTTATTCCGGTAGCGCCGGCCGCTCATTACATGATTGGCGGCATCAAGACCAACAGCTGGGGAGAGACGAATATCGCCGGTTTGTTCGCCACCGGCGAGGTTGCCTGCACCGGCGTTCACGGGGCTAATCGGCTTGCCTCAAACTCCCTGCTGGAGGCGATTGTGTTCAGCAAGAGGATAATAGAAAGAACCGGGACGAAGTCCAAAGGGAAGGCTGCTGCCGTACCCGGCAATAAAGCTATATACCCTTCACTCGGCCAGAGTCCGGCACCCCGGGCTTTATCGCTGGCGGGGCTTGCCGCGTTGCAGCAGTTGCACTGGGATAAGGTCGGCATTATACGTGATAAAGAAGGCTTGAGCCAGGCCGCCGATACCTTGGCAGCCTGGCAGCAGTCGTTACTCCCCCCTACGGACCAGTCTTCTTACGAGCTAAGTAATCTGATATTGACCGGCCGGCTATTGACGGAAGCGGCATTCATCAGGGAAGAGAGCCGCGGCGCGCACTACCGGACCGATTTTCCCCGGAGCATCACGCCGAAATGGCAGCGAAGTATTATCTGGAAAAAATAATAAACTTACCGCGGCAGGTATTTCTACCTTATATCTCCCGGGAGTTGTATTTGAAAAAGAATCGGCTTTTGCATTATAAATATAACAGCGGTCCGTAAAATCTTTGTTGGAAGGGAAAAATCTTGGCTAAGAAAAAGAAAGCGGAGAAACCCCAGCGTGAATTTACCCGGCGGCAGCTATCGCACCTGCAGAAGCAAAGACGGCGACAGCGCATTATATTCTACGGCGGTATTTCGGTTATTGCCGCGGTGGTTATAATCATTTTGGTTGGATGGGTAGTAGGCGAATATATCCCCGTGCACCGGACGGTTATCAAGGTAAACGATACTGAATTTAGTATGAGTTATTACATTGATGTGCTGGAAATAGCCGTCGCGAACCAGGGAACCTCTGAAATAAACAGGCTGGCTGGCAGCGTGACCCAGCAGATTATTCAGGATGAGTTGATAAGGCAGGCGGCTGAAAAACTCGGCATTACCGTAAGTGATAAAGAGATAGAAGAAACGATGAAAAATATGGGCATTCCTGAAAACGATGGTGCCGCCGGTCTGGTGGGAGGGCAAATGCTTAAGGACAGGCTCAAGACCGACTATTTCGGGGCGCAGGTGCCCAGGTCGGATGAACAGGTGCACGCCCTGGCTATGCTGGTGGAAAGTGAGCGCGTGGCGCTCGAAATTACTGAAAGATTACAAAATAGCGAGAATTTTACGGCGCTGGCAGGGGAGTTTGCCCAGAACTATTACTCTAAAAATGTTAACGATGGTGATTTCGGCTGGCACCCCAGGGACATATATGAATATCAACTGGATTCCTCTATACCTATTGAATACGCCTTCAACGCGGAAATAGGCACTTTAAGCGACCCCCTTGTTGACGAGGATGCGTATATGCAATTGGGCTACTGGCTGCTAAGGGTTAACGATAGGCCCAGCGAAGATTCGGCCAACGTATCGGCTCTCCTGATAAACAGCCGGGAGCTGGCGGAGGGTATCAAAGAGCGATTGGAATCCGGGGAAGACCTCGGGCCCATCGCCGTTGAATATTCTAACTACAGTCCTTCCCAGGAAATGCACGGGGAGCTCGGTCTGGTGCATGTGTCTGAAGAAATAAGCGCCCCCTTTGACGATTATGCTTTTAATCCGGACACGGTGCCGGGGGAATGGAGCGACCCTATTTTTGATGATACCTACTGGACCAAGGGCGGGTACTGGTTGATAGAGGTGGCTGGAAGGGAGGAAGACAGGAAAATCGACCGCGAGGACCGTGATTACCTCATAGATCAGCTTTTTAGCGAATGGTTGACGGGGGTCACCGCTAACGTAGAGAACATCGTTGATGATACCAATCTGAACGAGGAATCTAAACAGTGGGCGATAGACCGCATCTCGAAGGATTTACCGGAAGCGGGGGGGCAATAGAAATGGACAAGAAAAATATTGGGGTCGGGCTGATAGGATTGGGGGTGGTGGCCGGACGGGTAGCCGGGGTTCTCACGGATAAAGCGGACGAGCTGGCGGAGAAGGTCGGTTGTCCCCTGGTGCTGCGTAAAATTAAGGTCCTGCCGCAGGATTTAACCCGACCGCAGGCAAAGCAGATGCCGGCCGGACTTTTCACCACCGATGACGAGGAGTTCTTCGGAGACGCCGGTATTGATATCGTCGTCGAGGCCATTGGCGGCGTAAACCCGGCGCTGGATTACCATAAAAGAGCTATCGAAAGTGGTAAACACGTGGTCACTTCTAATAAAGAGCTTATCGCCAAGCACGGCACGGAACTCCTGGCCCTGGCGCGGCAGCACGGCGTAGGTCTGCTGTATGAAGCCAGTGTCGGCGGGGGTATCCCGTTGATTGCTCCCTTCAAACACGACCTTGTTGCCAACAATATCAGCGGCATCTTCGCCATCATCAACGGCACCACCAATTATATCCTCACCATGATGGCCCGGGAAGGCATGGACTTTGCCGCGGCCCTCAAGCAGGCGCAGGCGCTCGGTTATGCCGAGGCCGACCCGGAAAACGATATCGAGGGGATTGATGCCAATTATAAACTGGCTATCATGGCCTCCCTGGCCTTTCAGACTAGGGTCAGGCCGGAGGATATTTATCGAGAAGGTATATCGCGACTCACCGGTCGGGATTTCCGCTACGCCCGGGAACTGGGATTCGCCATCAAACTGCTGGCTATAGCCAAGCAGAGCCACGACTCTATCGAAGCCAGGGTGCACCCGGTATTCATTCCCGCCGATTCTTTCCTGGCCAAGGTGGACGGTGTTTATAACTGCGTACAGGTGGAAGGCGACTTGGTAGGCAAGGTGCTCTTCATGGGCGAGGGCGCCGGCGCCGGCGCCACCAGCAGCGCCGTCGTTGCCGATATCGTTTCCTCGGCGAGGAAAATCGCCCTGGGTATCGGCAGCATATCCACCTGGAAAGCGGTGGCAGGCAAGAGAATCATGCCCATGGACGAAATCGAAACGCAGTATTACGTCAGGCTGAACGCCGCGGACCAGCCCGGCGTCCTGGCGCAGATTGCCACGGTGTTCGGCAAGAACAACATAAGCATTTCTTCGGCCATCCAGCCGGAATCGGACGCAAGTACGCAGACGGCGGAAATCGTTATTATGACCCACCCCGCCCGGGAGAAGGCCGTGCAGAAAGCCCTCGGCGAACTGAAAAAACTGGAAGTGGTCAACGAAATCAGCAATTTTATCAGGGTCGAAGATATAGAGGGCGGTTAGAAATGAAAAACGGAGTCCTGCTACACTATAAAAAATACCTGCCCGTAACTGGTAAAACTCCCATGTTTACAATAGGGGAAGGCGATACCCCGCTAGTAAGATGCGATAAGCTGGCGGAAAAATACGGCTGCAAGGAACTGCATTTCAAGCTGGAAGGGTGCCACCCCACCGGCTCCTTCAAGGACAGGGGCATGGTGATGGCCGTCGCCAAAGCGGTGGAAAACGGCAGCAAAGCCATTATCTGCGCTTCCACCGGTAATACCAGCGCCTCCGCGGCCGCCTTCGCGGCCTACTGCGGACTCGAATGCATTATTGTCATACCCCGCGGAAATATCGCCATGGGCAAGCTGGCGCAGGCCGTCGTTCACGGCGCCAAAATCGTCGCCATCGACGGTAATTTCGACCGCGCGCTGAAAATTGTGCTGGAATTAACCGAAAAGCACCCCGTCACGCTGGTTAATTCCCTCAATCCTTACAGAATCGAGGGGCAGAAGACCGCCGCCTTCGAGATTATCGATGTTCTCGGCGACGCGCCGGATTACCTGTTTCTGCCGGTAGGGAATGCCGGCAACATCACGGCCTACTGGAAGGGCTTTAAGGAATATTACGAAGTCGGCAAAGCGACTAAAAAGCCCAGGATGTACGGTTTCCAGGCCGAAGGGGCGGCGCCGATTGTACGCGGCCATCCCATCGAGAAGCCGGAGACGGTGGCCACGGCGATACGCATCGGCAACCCGGCCAGCTGGAAAAAGGCCGAAGCCGCCCGCGACGAGTCCGGCGGCATTATCGATATGGTCAGCGACGAGGAAATACTCGCCGCCCAGAAGATTATGGCCTCGGAGGCCGGGGTTTTCGGCGAGCCGGCTTCGGCGGCGCCGCTGGCGGGCCTCATCAAGCTGACGGGTCGCAGCGAGGATTTCTCCGGTAAAATCATCGTTTGCATTGTCACCGGCAGCGGACTGAAGGATACCGAGGCTGCCCTGAAAGGCGCGCCTTCCTTCCTGGAGCTTCCGGCGGAACTGGAGGCGGTGGAGAAGGCCCTGAGGTGGACATAGTTAGCAACCACAAGGAGGCGGAGCATGTTTGACGAGGCCATCATAAAAAAATCAGTGCATGATATTATCGAAGCAATCGGCGAAGACCCTGACCGCGAAGGATTGAAAGATACTCCCCAGCGCGTGGCGGAAATGTACGCCGAGCTTTTTGCGGGTTTAAAAAAGGACCCCAAGGAAGACCTGGAAGTAGGCTTTGAACTGGGTCACCGCGAGATGGTGGTCTTAAAGGATATACCTTTTTATTCCATGTGCGAGCACCATCTCCTGCCCTTCTACGGCGTTGCCCACGTGGGCTATATCCCCAACGAGGAGGGACGCATCGTGGGCATCAGCAAGCTGGCCAGAGTGGTGGAGACGATAGCCCGCCGTCCCCAGGTGCAGGAGAGGATGACCACCGAAATTGCCGATACCATTGCCGAGGGAATTAAAGCAGATGGAGTTGCGGTGGTGGTTCAGGCGGAGCACCTCTGCATGATTATGCGGGGCATAAAAAAACCGGGGAGCAACGTTATTACGTCTGCCATCCGCGGTTCTTTCCACAGCAACCCGGCCAGCCGCGCCGAGTTCTTCTCGCTGATTCAGGGGAAGTAATTTATATATCCAGGGTGGCGTACTTGGCGTGCGCCTGGATAAATGCCTTACGCGGCGGTACCTCGTCGCCCATCAGTATGTGAAATATCTCGTCGGCCTTGGTGGCTTCTTCCAGGTTTACTCCCAGGATAGTGCGGTTGTTCGGGTCCATGGTGGTTTCCCAGAGCTGCTCCGCTGACATTTCCCCCAGGCCCTTGTAACGCTGGATTTGCGTCTTTCGGGCGGTGCTGTTTTTCAGCACTTCTTCCTTTTCATGGTCGGAATAAACCCATTTTAGTCCATCGCTGCTCTTGATACGGTAAAGCGGGGGTTGAGCGATGAACAGGTGCCCGGTGCTGATAAGCTCCATCATGTGCCGGAAGAAGAAGGTAAGTAAAAGGGTGCGGATGTGAGCGCCGTCGACATCGGCATCCGTCATCAGGATTACCTTGTGGTAACGCAGCCTGCTGACATCAAAATCCTCATCGATGCCGGTGCCGAGTGCGGTGATGATGGTGCGGATTTCGTTGTTGGCCAGCATCTTGTCCGGCGGCGCCTTTTCGACGTTGAGGATTTTACCTCGGAGAGGTAGTATTGCCTGGAAGCGGCGGTTTCTACCTTCCTTGGCAGAGCCCCCGGCAGAAGGTCCCTCCACGATGTATAGTTCGCACTGTGCCGGGTCTCTCTCGGAGCAGTCGGCCAGCCTGCCGGGCAGGGTGCCGGTCTCCAGGCCGCTCTTCCGGATGATTAAATCGCGCGCCTTGCGGGCGGCTTCCCTGGCCTTGGAGGCGGTAATGCATTTTTCGATGATTTTCTTGGCGTCGTCGGGATGCTCCTCAAGATAGAGGGCCAGGCCTTCATTGACGGCGCTTTCTACCTGGCTCTTGATTTCGATATTGCCCAGCTTGCCCTTGGTCTGCCCCTCGAACTGCGGCTCGGAAAGCTTGACGCTGATAATGGCGGTAAGACCTTCACGGACATCCTCGCCGGTCAGATTAGGGTCGTCGTCCTTGAGCAGTTTGTTCTTCTTGGCGTAGTCATTAAGCACGCGGGTCAGCGCCGAGCGGAACCCGGTAAGGTGGGTGCCGCCGTCTATGGTGTTGACGCAGTTGGCGAAGCTGAAGGCGGACTCGCTGAAGCCGTCGTTATACTGGAGGGCTACCTCAATCTGGGTGCTGTTGATGAACTTGGAGACGTAAATGGGCACGGGATGGCGGACTATGCGGTTTCGATGAAGGTGACGGACGAAGCCGGTAATCCCGCCCTCGAAGTAAAACGTGCGTTCCTGGTCGCTTGCTTCGTCGATGATGGTAATTTCCACGCCTTTATTGAGGTACGCCATTTCCCGCAGGCGCTCGCTTATAGTGTCGAAATCATAGCTTATTTCGCTGAATATCTCCATATCGGGAAGAAAGGTGGTGATGCTGCCGGTCTCTTTGGCTTTGCCGATTACCTGTATCGGCCCCTGGGGCACGCCGCGCTTGTATTCCTGGTGGTAGACCTTGCCGTCGCGCTTGATATCGACGGTGCACCACTCGGACAGGGCGTTGACAACGGAGGCGCCCACGCCGTGCAGACCTCCGGATACGGTATAGGTCTTGCCGCCGAACTTGGCCCCGGCGTGGAGCACGGTCATGACCGTCTCCAGGGCGGAGACCTTGGTGGTCGGGTGAATATCCACCGGAATGCCGCGTCCGTTATCGGTAACCATTACGGATTTATCCGGTTTGATGGTAACGACAATCAGGTCGCAGCAACCGGCCATGGCTTCATCCACGCTATTGTAAGCAATCTCGTATATCAGGTGGTGCAGTCCGCGCTGGTCCGTACTGCCGATGTACATGCCCGGACGCCGCCGTACCGCCTCCCGCCCGCCGAGAACCTGGATATCACGGGCGGTATATTCATCGGTATTGCGTTTTCTGGGCTTCTTCGGTGCAGTAGTATCCTGTGTCATAAGGTCTCTCTTATCTGCAAGGGATTATACGAGAAAAAAAGGACATTCTCAATGGGAGCAATGCAGCCAGCGTGGCCTGCGGCTACAATGAGATGGGCCGGCCAATTAATAGTAAATACGTACATTTAGCCTGTTTTATTATAACACACTTTAGCTGTGCGGTAAAGCTGGAAGCGGATGGGAGAGAGCCGTCAAATCGGAAAATATTTTTCATGCGCGGCGGTATAACAACGTTGAAAATACCGGTAAAATTCTAAAAATTCTCTAAAAAATGTGTACAAAGATACATTGGATAATCTAATATTCTCTTGAAACTGGTCGGTAACGCGACTACAATCTAGACGAATATTTATGTAATATTCCGGGTGGAGGAGTCCAATGATAGCGGAGGATGAACTATTACGACTGGGAAATCAGGAAAAGGCCTGGAACAAGTATTGCGGCTTTCTTGACCTGTCACTTCTGGAGTTCATGGAAATTCAGGAGCAGCTCCTGATGAAGCAGATCGATGCGGTTTATCAAAGGCCCCTGGCCCGTAAATTCATCCCTTACAAACCAAAAGACGTATCAGAATTCCGCCAGATAGTTAAATTAACAACATATAAAGATTATTCCACCTACTTGAGTAAAAAAGACGAGGACATGCTAGCGGTAAAACCTTACTGCTGGGCGCGCACGTCGGGTATGAGAGGAAAGCCCAAATGGGTACCCTATACCTACCGCGCTGTTGAGATGTTCACCATGTGCAGTGTCGCTATTATAATCCTTGCCTGTGCGGCTAATAAAAACGAGGTTAACATCCGCCACGGCCTGCGGGTATTGCATTATTTGCCGCCGCCACCATATATGTACGGAATTGTCAACGAGTTGCTGGCTCCGCAGCTTGGCGCCCGGCTTTTACTGCCGTCGACCGCCTACGGGCACACCGACTTTGAAGAGAGGATTCAGGGAGGTTTCCAGATGGCGCTGCGCACCGGAGTGGATATGATCAGTTCCATGACCAGTGTCCTGGTGAGAATGGGCGAAAAGTTTGCCGAAAGCTCGGCGCAGTGGAAGGTAGACCGTCAGATGCTCCAGCCTCGAATACTGGGGCGTCTGGCTCTCGGCTGGTTGCGGTGTAAGAAAGCAGGTAGGGCAATGTTACCGAAAGACCTGTGGTCTTTCAAAGGGCTGGCGTGCTATGGTATAGACACCGGTATTTACCGGGAGCAGATAAAATATTACTGGGGCAAGGACCCGCTGGAGATGTACGGCGCCGCCGAAGCCGGAACGATTGCCACTCAAGCCTGGAATAAGAAGAACATGACTTTCTTCCCCGCTTCTTGTTTCTGGGAGTTTATTCCCGAGGAAGAATGGCTGAAAAGCCGCGAAAAGAATGACTACCAGCCACAGACCGTGCTCCTGAATGAGGTTAAACCCGGCCGGCGTTACGAGTTGGTTATCACCAGTTTCCACGGCATGCCCTTCCTGCGCTACAGGCTGGGCGACCTGATTCAAATAGTCGCGTTAGAGGATAAAGAAGCAGGAATCAGATTACCCCAGATGGCCTTTGAATGTCACGTTGATGATATTATTGATATTGCCGGGCCCGCCGGGATTTGCGAAAAGACGCTCTGGCAGGCTATTGTAAAGACCGGAGTAAAATTTGAAGACTGGTCTGCCCGCAAAGAATACGAAAAAAAGGAGCCGTTTTTGCATCTCTACATCGAGTTGAAAGAAGATATTGATACCCGTCAACTGAAGAGCATGATTCACCGGCAGCTGATGGAGAAATATCATGACCTTGAGAATATGCTTGGTTTGGAATCGATTAAAATCACCGCTATCCCATCGGGAAGCTACCGGCGTTATTACGAGAGGATGAAGGAAAAAGGCGCTGACCTGGCTCACCTGAAACCACCTCATACGAACGCTTCTGATGATGTCATTAAAAGCCTTCTCGGAACGGCGCCGCTAACCGGCAGAGGTGACGCATGACGGTTTACCTGGTGCTGCCGTTAGTGCAGGCCTTCTGCTGTCTGGCCCTGATAGCTGTAGTAATAAGAGAGCATTACCGCAGCTCTACTCACCGCATATTTTCATTAGTTTTATTATCTCTGGCTGCCTGGGGCTTGATAATTTTCGGCATGCGGGCAAGCCCTGATGTTGAGTCTGCCCTGTTGTGGGAGAGGTGGCTGGTGCCTCTTGGGGCCTTGATGGTGGTTTTGTTCTATCATTTCTCGGTAATATACACGTCTAACAGAATCAGGAAGCGGTTAATCACCTTTCTCTACCTCATCTGTTTCATTTTGATACCTCTGGCGGTGACCCGCCTGTTTGTCACCGGTATGCAGATAAAATCGTACGGGTATGCCCCCATATTCACCCCGGCGGCTTATATCTGGATGTTATTCTTTCTGGGAGTAGGCATCTCGGCGGCTTTAAACTTCGTAAGGATGTTGAGGATATCATCGTACCCTGAAGAACGGAACCAGGCAGCCTATATTCTCGTAGGTGTCGGCCTGACCGTTATCGGTGGTCTTTTTGACGTTCTGTCATTGTTCGGGTTGCCCCTCTACCCTGGAATGGTGATCAGCATCATTTTATTCTGCCTGTTAACCACGGTGGCTATTGTAAAATACAATCTTCTGGATATCAGAATTATACTCCGCAAGAGCACCATTTATATTTTAACCAGTGCCATTATCGCTATACCCGTTTTCGCGATGTTTTTCCTGATAAATCATTTGTTGTATCGGTTTCACCTGGCTATCTGGCTTTATTTACTGGTCGGTATTATTCTGGCTTTTTCCATCCCCGCATTATGGGGGCTGGTGCAGAAGCAGGTCGACAGGTGGTTTTATCGCGACCGTTATGATTATCTCAAGGCGCTGGAGACGTTCAGCTGGCACACGCAGAGTCTCTCCAATTTTGTTGAGGTGTGCCGTACCACGGTAAAGATGGTCGCCGGGGCGCTGCGCGCCTCTAATGTTTACCTGTTGCAGCCTCTATCAAGAAGCGGTGACTTCCGGGTGGTCTGTTCCGCGAATGAAACGGCAGATACTTCCCATTTAGTGTTTAAAGCTAAAAGTCCGTTGCTCAAGTGGCTGCAGGACTCCAGCGGTTTATTACGCTACCAGGACATCTCGGTTATTCCCCAATTACAGAATGTTGTCTGGGAAGAGTTAGACCGTTTGAATGAAATCGATGCAGAGCTCATCGCCCCGCTAAGGTTGCGTAACGGCCGGATATCGGGGCTGCTTCTGGTAAGTCGGAAGCGCTCCGGGCAGCCTTACACTGTCGAGGATGCCCAGATGGTAAATGCTATCATCAATCAGATTGCTACCACTCTGGAGAATTTACGCCTGTACAAGGACATCCTCGAAGCCAGGGAGAACCTGGAAAAGTGGCTGAACAGTATGAGTGATTGCGTGATGATCGTGGACGCTAACCAGACGATTCAATTTATGAACAACACCGCGGAGACTACCTTCTGCGGCAAAGAGAAAGGGAAATGCTGGAAAGCGTTGGGGGAGGAAAAAAAGTGTCGTGTCTGCCCTGTTCAGGATACCTTGAGTAAAGGCAATGTCAGACCCAGAAATATCGGCAACAGGAAAATTGGAGAAAAGGAATATGAAGTGGCTACCGCCCCCCTGCTAAACCCTGATGGCAGTATATCGATGATTCAGGTGTTCCGCGACATCACCGAGAGGAAGAGGCTGGAAGAGGAAATTATTCAGGTCAAGGTCAAGATAGAAGCCTTGAAGCAGTCGGAACGACTTAAAACCGACCTTCTCTCCATGATATCTCACGAGCTGCGCACCCCCCTGGCAATCATCAAGGGCTATACATCCAGCTTTCTGCGTAACTCTACAGAATGGAGCAAGGAAGAGGAAAGAGACTTTTTTCAGGACATTGACCATGAGGCCGATTATCTCGCGAGGCTGGTAAGCAATCTGCTGGATATGTCACATCTCGAGTCCGGAGCTATGAAGCTGGAAAAGGACTGGTACCAGGTTTCCGAGATACTGGAATGGTCGGACAGGTCGTTGAGAGAGGTTACCAGAGACCATGAGGTGCGGGTGGAACTACCCGTCGACCTGCCCGATGTTCTGGTGGACAGGATACGTGTAGGGCAGGTGCTGGTAAATCTCTGTGAAAATGCAACCAAATATTCTGAAAAGGGAAGTCAGATTGTAATTTCAGCGGAGTTATCCGGAGACTCGATTGTTATCAGTGTTACAGATAGGGGGGAAGGTATATCTCCGCAGGAAATGGAAAGAGTCTTCGACCGTTTCTATCGCGTCGCGGGTGAATACGATTCTAAAGCGGGCATCGGTCTGGGGCTGTCAATCTGCCGTGGAATTGTCGAGGAGCATTACGGCGAAATCTGGGCGGAGAGTAAAGTAGGCAAAGGCTCGAAATTCAGTTTCAGCCTGCCGATAGAAGAAAAGGAGAGCAGTCGGTTGAGGCTGCATTAATGCAGCAGGGCGATGTTATAATGGCTCATACTTATATCCTTGTGGTTGACGACGACGAGAAGATAATCAAATTTCTGCGGTTCAACCTGTCCGGGGAAGGCTGGCATGTACTCACGGCCAGGGACGGGGCCGAGGCTTTAAGGGTGGTGGAAAAAGACTCACCCGACCTTGTTCTGCTGGACATAATGCTGCCCAGAGTGGACGGTTTTGAAGTCATCCGGCAGCTGCGTCATTGGTCGCACGTACCGATTATCGGACTTAGCGCCCGGGGCGATACCGCGGACAAGGTGAAGTGCCTCAACCTCGGCGCTGATGACTATATAACCAAGCCGTTCGGTATTAATGAGCTTATCGCCCGGATTAAGGCGGTGCTCCGGCGTAACAAGATAGACGATACCGCCCCGTCCAGGCCTGATTTCAAATGCGGCAAGTTGAAGGTAGACTTTTTAACAAGGCGAGTAGCCAGAGACGGCCAGGAAGTTAAACTGACGCCAACGGAGTATAAATTATTACGGGAACTCGTCCTGGGTGAGGGGCATACCCTGGGCTACCGCTACCTCCTGGGTAAAATCTGGGGTCCGGAATATAAAACGGAGAGGGAATATTTACACGTCTATGTGGGCCATCTGCGGGCCAAGATTGAACCCGACTCAAAAGACTCTGACTATATTGTATGTATACCCGGGGTGGGGTACAGATTCCAGTGTCAGGAAGCCCCTTAACCCCGCCCCCGTTTTATAGTGAGGGAAGCAGCCGCGAGGGCTTTTGATTTACAGATTGCAGTTGCGGTATTCATCCTAACGATTGCTGCTTGGATAAATATCAGTATTCCGAAGCTAGAAGAAAGTACCCCTGCCGGGACTCGAACCCGGGCACGCGGTTTAGGAAACCGCCGCTCTATCCACCTGAGCTACAGGGGCACGCTTTCAAGTTCAATTATACCTAACAATGTCAAACGGGGGCAACGTGCCCCTTTCATACCGCCTTATAACTTGAATAATAATTTGCTTACGGATGCCGTTAAGTATGCAAAGACGGCAATGTGGGGATAACCCGGTGGTAAGGAAAATGAATCGCCCGGCTCTATGATAAGCCGGGCAACCCATTGGAGCATTAGGGTAGCTAAGCCGAAGATACCCTACTGGGGTATAGTTTATCACCTCTTGTCCCCCGCTGTCAATACGCTTTCTTGGTATTTTATAACGTAGTGCTGTAGAATAATAGTGTACGGGATTTGATTGCACAATATTCCACGATGGAGGGAGCGATAGTGAGCGAAGAAGGACCGGGAGTGTCAAGAGAGGCAATAGTGAAACGTCTCAAGCGGATAGAGGGGCAGATACGCGGTCTTCAGAAAATGGTCGGCGATGAACGTGATTGCGAGAGCATAGTAACCCAGCTGGCGGCGGTCCGTTCCGCTATTGATAGCGTCGGCGCGCTGGTGTTGAATAACTATATAAAAATTTGCACTCCCAGAGGCACCAGGTCCGACCCCGGTGTATATGAATCTATGGTGCGCGTGGTGGGCGTCTGGGGCAGGGTGCACTTAGGCGAGTAGATACAGCAAGCGATTAGCTCTTATCCTTGGCTATCTCGTCATACCATTTGCCGTAATGACTGCGGGCATAATTTTTGGATACCTTGCCGTCCCACATGGAACGAAGCGATTCGGTCATCCTGGGATGAAGCGAACCCGTATAGATATGCACCAGCAGCATAAGGAAAGCCAGGATAAAGGCCACGTCGTGCACGATTACGAACCACTGAAAGACCCCCGGCGACAGCACATCCTTGAGGAACCACATGAAAAAGCCGGATAATACGAAGATAATTCCGGTGGCCAGCACGATAAACTCCCACATTTTTTGTCCGGTGTTCACATGCCCCTGCGGAGCCATCTTGGACTCGTCGCCGCCGAAATAATAATCGGGCGCCCGGCATATCCACCGAAAATCATCCTTGCCCCAGGTAAGAGTTTCCTTGATGAACTGTAACGACATTTTAGGATTGATAATGAAATATACTATCGGCGCGCCGACGAAAAACACCACGGCGATACGGTGGATGGACCTGGTTATGCCACCCGCCGCCGGGCCTCCCAGGCCCGGGAGGAACAGGATGGCTCCCGTAACCAGCAGCACCAGAAAAGACGCCGTGTGAATCCAGTGAAACCAGACGGTACGTTTCTTGAAACGTTCGATAACTCGTGCTTCTGCCATTACTTTTCTCCTCCCCTCATCCTTATCCGGGCGACCAGGTAATTAAACCCGAAACCGGCCACCGCGGCAATCGCCAGGCCGGAACCGAGCCACCGGAATATATCGCGTACTGTCGTGGCGGGTGGTACTTCGGGGTCGGTGGGCAGTCCGTAAGTTGACGGCGAATCATCAAGTACATACATTACGTGCAGGCCGTGAAGTTCATCAACTCCGTAAAGCGAGGCTTCGGTGCCATTCTGGCGTAGAGAGGCGACCCTCTCTTCTCCTTCTGTTATCAACTCCGCGCGATTGCCGAATGTAATCGCTCCGGTGGTGCAGGCGGCGGCACAGGCAGGCGGTTCATCATTGATAACGCGGTCATGGCAGAAAGTGCATTTGTTCATGATAGCCACGCCGGTTATCTTGGTCGCCTCCATCTGCGGCACCCCGAAGGGACAAAACTCGGCGCAATACCCGCAGCCGGAGCATTTATCCCTGTCATACTGCACGAAACCCAGCCTGTTGTAGCTCAACGCTCCAGTCGGGCAGACTTCAACACATGCGGCCTCGGTGCAGTGGTTGCATGCCATCTTGCGGGAGACCCAACCGCCGCCCTTATTAACCGGGTGCAGCGTTGTCCATACATCGGAAGAAAGCGCCGGGGGTTGCGCCAGGTCGGGCTTAACCGTCTCCCCCAGATTGTTATATTCTTTGCAGGCTGCGTAACACCACCAGCAGTTCACACACTTGGTAACGTCGATTAACATGGCCATGCCCAGATGAGTCTGGGAATCTTTGGCCAGGGCCATAGCCGGCGGTTCCAGTAATAAAAGGCCGGTTGCCCCGGCGGCACCCTTTAAGAAATCCTTGCGACTTATCTCCATATCATTCTACTTCCCTACAGTTTCAGGAAATTCGTCCACGATGACATCTTTGTTGGCTTCCTTCTCTTCAGCCCTGATATCTTCTTCGGTCAGGAACAACTCGGTACTGTCGTGGCAGGCATCGCAGCTCTCATTTTGAGGCGTGTGCAGCTGGATGTTATGCGGTGTGGCGTACTTCCAGGTCGAGGCCGCGTTGAAATTCGGGAGCAGTTCATCGCCGTAGAAATCGCAGGTTCCGGAACAGGTCGGTACATGGCGCAGCACCACGTATTTATAAGGCCTCTCCGACGACCGCAGAGGATTGTAGCCGATTTCAAACTGCATCACGGATGGCTCGCTGGTGCGGCAGGGTATACCCTCCACGTCGATGGCAACGTGGCAGCCGTAGCAGTTCTTATATTCGACGGAGTGGCAGACCTGGCAGGAGAGGTCGCCCAGGTGCTGCTCGTGCTGGGGGTTGCCCTCCGTGTTCGTCCAGACGTCCTCGTGGCAGTCTTCGCACTTGGCCGCATTGGAGTTCTGGTATCTGGACTCGGTTTCTTCCCCGGAACCGTGAAGCTCCTGGCTGTGGCAATCGGTACAGATCATCGTCGCCTGGGTCCAGTGGACATCGGCCGGTATCCCCTCGTTTGCCCCGAGGTATTCGTCGCCGACACGGGAGCCGTGGCAGGCGATACAGTTGTATTGCATGGACGGAGTCTCGCGGAATTTGTGGCCGGAAACGAGGCCGCCTTCCAGCTCATCCGGTCGGCTGACATGACACTGCCCGCAGGTGGTGTGGCATTCCTGGCAGTGATTTTCCATCGCCGTGGCCAGCGGCGAACCTTCGGAAATGTCGCCGCCCCGGGCTTCGAGAGCGGACTCAAAGCCGCTCAACGTCGCATGGAGGCTTATATCGTGAGATTGGGCTAAGTCCTGGTGGCAGGTATTGCAGTTGCCATCGGACGGGTCGATAATCAGCCCGGCGTGCGCCAGCCCTTTATCTTCTTCTTGGCTGTTGCCGCCGTGGCAGATAACGCAGCCTACCTTACCATGGGTGCTCTGGAGGAAATCGCCGTCTTTAACGAAGACCTTTTCCCATACCTCCAACGGAGGTAACTCACCGCCTCAGCCCTCGCCGGTGGTAGCCTCTGATTTCGCCTCTTCTTCCACGGTGGCGGTTTCCTGGAGGATATCTTTGTCGGTGTGGCAGGTAACACAGGTGCTGACCACCTCCTCCCCCGGTTCCGGGGTAGCACCGGCCAGCTCTTTATTGGTGCATCCGATAACAGATAATGCGAACAGGACAAGGATAACGGCAAATGTCATAACCAGTCTCTTCATTGGCCACTCCAATCTTTACCCTTGTTTATCCGAGCAACTGGTGTATTCTTTTTGTCCTGCCTGACCGGATAATGTCAAACCCCGGCCAGGCAGGACTCGCGTACGTTATTTACTTTTCTATTTCGAAACTCTGGATGCTGGCAGCATTATAGCACAGGCCGTTATTGATTGCCTCATCTGGCGACCAGGAGCAGATGCCGAACTTGAGGCTGTAGGCGTCGTACCCGAGCATTTCCAGCAGGGCGACAGCCTCCGCTGCCCAGTGCCCGGTATCGCAGTATACGTATACTGGATTATCAGGATCAAGTTTGTTAAGGTTATCAACCAGGCTGCTTATCCCGAAGTTAATGGCGCCGGGAATGTGCCCGGCGGCATAATACTCCGCCTTGCGTATGTCCACAATAGTCATGTCCTCATCCTCGGCAATCTTCATGTTCAAATCGGTTGCCAGGATAAATTTAGGCGATACTTTCGCCGCCGCGGCCGCTATGATGGCAGCTGCATCGGTTGAGGTGGAATTGTCGATTTCCGGGTAGTCATAGGTTCCACCATTGTTGGCTGTGGTCTCCGTTTTGAAATCAGACTGGGCTTTCTCTGGATTGAACTGTAGCGTGGCAACACTCGGGTCCGATGTCCAGCCGCTGATTCCGTGTTTTAGATTCTCGACATCGTAGCCCAGGACACCGAGTACTACCGATCCAAAGGCAGCTACTTGACCTGAATCGCAATATAGCAGAATCTCCTTGTCCTTGGGGAGTGTGGTCAATTCGCCAAATGCGATATTAGTCGCACCGGGAATATGCCCGGCAGCATGATTTTCCGCGCTGCGAATGCTGACGATGTAAGGGGCGTCGCCTTCGGCAATCCTCATCTGGATGTCGGAGGCCTTTACGTGTTGAGCCATGTGGGTCAGGTAATCAGCAACGGCATCCTTAGTTATATCGAATTCCGCCGCTGCGGGTGCCGGCGTCGGCTCTGGTTCGGGGGCAGGTGCCGGGGCTGGTGCGGGTGCCGGTTCTTCTTCTCCGCCGCAGGCGGTAAGCATCGGCATTGACAGCAAAAGCGCCAGCAGGATAATAATAGTACCTAAACTGGTCCATAGTTTTAAGCGCATCCCTAATCCTCCATGTTTGATATTAATAATATTTGATTATATACACACCGGTCTGAAAGAAAACTGGCAGGCTTCGTCATTCGGCTGCCGTGTAATACCGGTGGATAGAAAGAAGTACAATTGAAGATAGAAACAATATCACTAACAGTAAATCTTGCTTTACTACCGCAGAACATTCTAGCATGGATAATACCATACTCGGGTAGCCTAAATCAAGAAATTTTTGTTTGACAGTTCAACTATTTCCAGAGTAGACTCTAGATTGAGTTGCGCACCTGGAAAATCCCCTGGTAATGAAAAAGAAATATTTAATCGGCGGTGCCATTGTATTAATAGCGGTAATATATCTGCTGTACTTAAGCTTTGGCAGTTCGGTCAGCTACTACGTAACGGTAAGTGAATTCTATGATAGAATTACCGAACTAGACGATGCTAATATAAGGGTAGCCGGGATAATAACGGATAATTCAATTGAATGGGATGCTGAAGAAGTCGAGCTTAAATTCATCATCACCGAGGGTGGAAAAAACATGCCGGTTATTTACAACGGGGCTCAACCGGCCGGATTTAAGACCGGCTCCAACCTGCTGGTGGAAGGGAAATACGGGGCTGATAACGTTTTTCGGGCAACCCAGATAATTTTAAAGTGTCCCTCAAAATATGAGTCTATTGATTTAGAATAGTGCTGGTAAATGATAGAAGCGGGGCGTATTGCCTTAATCATAGCGCTCCCTGTTGCCGTGTTCTCGGTATTATCTTCCGTCATCGGTGCCCGGGCGGCATCCGCGCGTCTCTATAAGAGCGCCCGGTGCGGTATCCTTATCATATTCGGGCTTTACACGCTGGCGCTGGCCCTGCTTTTATACGCTTTTTTTACCCATGATTTCAGTGCCAGGATTGTGGCCGAGCATGCCAGCCGTGACCTTCCCCCTTTATATACGTTGAGCGCCCTTTACGCCGATAAAGCCGGCTCGATGTTCTTATGGGGTTGGCTGATTTCTCTTTTTTCGGCTTTGCTGGTTTTCCGTACACGAGAAGAGAACCGCCGGGTTATTTCTTATGCCATCTCTATTCTGGCTGTTATAGAAGTATTTTATATCGCTCTGGTTACGTTCGTGGCCGATATCTTTGCCCGGCAGCCTTCCCCCGCCGTTGACGGCTTCGGTCTGAATCCGCTACTGCAGAACTTCGGTATGCTCATACATCCCCCTCTGCTCTATCTCGGTTTTGCCGGCTTTGCCGTCGTGTTTGCCCTGGTGATGGCGGCGATTATCACGCGTCGTTCTGAAATGTGGCAGGATAGACTTATCCGGCGCTGGGCGCTCGTTGCTTGGGGAACGCTGGGCGTCGGCAACCTGGTAGGGATGTGGTGGTCTTACAATGAATTGGGCTGGGGAGGGTACTGGGCCTGGGACCCCGTGGAAAATGCCGGGCTGATGCCGTGGCTGCTGGGGACCGCCTTCCTTCACTCGATGGCGATGGGCAGACAGAGGAATTACCTGAAGGCATGGAGCTTGAGCCTCATTATATTTACTTTTGTTTTCACTTTGTTCAGTCCCTTTATCACGCACGGGGGTATCGAGTCTCCCCTGCATGGTTTCTACGGCTCGCCATTCCCGCCCTTTATTCTGGCGGCGATTATTATCGTGATAGCGGGTTCGTACGTGTTGCTGTATATCCGCCGTCGGGATTTGAAGGATGAGCGGCAACCGCCCTCTTTATTATCCCGGGAAGGGTCTTTTCTGCTTACCAATATATTTTTAGTGGTTCTCGTGTTTGTTATCTTCGCCGGGACGGTGCTCCCCCGGGTGGTGGAGCTGCTGGGAGGCGGGAAAATAGCGCTGGACCGCGGTTTCTTTGACCGTACCTGCGGGCCGATAATGCTGCTCCTCGTATTGCTCATGGGCGTCTGCCCTCTGCTCGGCTGGGGGAAAACGGTATGGAATTCCGCCGGGCGGAATATAATTTTCTTTCTCTTGGCTGTTGTCGTCGTTTCCGCGGCTGTCCTGATTTCCAGAATCGGCAACTGGTATATTGCCGCAGTGGTATTATGCGGGTTGCCGCTGTTTGTTGTGTTGCGGGAGTGGTGCCGGGGAGCCCTGGCTCTCCATCGTAATAAAGGATATAATTTCGTCCGCGGGTTCTTTACGCTCATCGGCGGCAACCGGACGCGGTACGGGGGTTTCCTCGCCCATATCGGCATCGTTCTTATCGCCCTCGGTATTATCGTGTCGTCTTTTTACGGCGTTGAAAAAACGGCGACGCTCGACATCGGTGAGTCGATGAGTGCCGGTAAATACGAATTGACCTATAATGAACTGGTATTCAAACAGGATAGTGTGAAGGTGAGTGCGGTAGCGTCTATGACGGTCAGTGAAAACGGGAAACCGGCGGGCATCATGCGCCCCAGCTATGCTTACTGGTTCAATTATAACGATTTCTTTGCCGAGGTGGCCGTGCGCACCACGGCGGCGGAAGACCTGTTCGTCTCCCTGGCCTGGACCGGGTTCGACCCCGCGGATATGTCGGCCACCTTTCGGCTGCTGGTGAATCCCCTGATTGTCTGGATATGGGCGGGAGGGGCTTTCTTTATCATCGGGGGCGCTTTATCGTTTTCCTTCGGGGAGAAGCGGCTCCCCGGGGGTGAGGAGCAGGTATGAGCCGTATCATATTCATATTGGCCGCCCTGTGTCTTATCGGATGGCCGGCGGCGGTTCAGGGCCAGGAGCCGACTGGAGGTGAAATCAACGGGCAGGTAGTCAACGGAACCGAAGGAGGCGGCAGCGTGGCGGGAGTTGAAGTTACCCTGATTACCTATGTTGATGATATGATATCGGACACAACCACCACGATAACCGACGGCGAAGGCAGGTTCAGCTTTAGCGACGTTGCCAGGGAGCATGCCTATCTGGTCTCGGCGAAGTATATGGACGTGGATTATTACTATCCGGTTGCCTTTGAATCCGGGGAGGAGACCGCCCGCGTGGAAGTAGGGGTCTGTGATGTCACGGACAGCGACCGCGCTATCGGCGTTGGACTGGCGCATACCATGATAAATGTCGCCGAAGACAGCCTTAAAGTAACCGCGGTGTACCGGCTGTATAATGACAGTGATACGACGTATGTGGGCGCGGACGGTTCTTCGGTCTTCACGCTGCCGGAGGGGGCCTTCGCGTTTGAGGCCCCGCAGGAACTGGTAATCGACTATGAACTGCTTGAGGATAATCGGGTTGCCTATCTCGTGCCGTTTCCGCCGGGCGAGCGCCAGCTCGTTTACGCTTACAGCCTGCCGCGACCGGACGACGCTGAATTTAATCTTCCGCTGAAAATCGACTATGCAACCGAAAGTCTGGAACTGATGATAGCCGGCGATGGTATCGAGGTTTCACTGAACGAGTTGGCCCCGGCCGACCCCGTGGTGAATGATGCCGGCGAGCGTTTTATCCATTTCCAGGGGAAGGACCTCCCGCGCGATACGGTGGTAAATATTCGCCTTTCGGGTCGGAACGGCGATGGCGGTTTCCCTCTTTATATCCTTTGGATTATTATAGCGGCGCTGGTTATCGGCATAGCTGTTTACCTGTTAAAAAGGAAGAAGAAAGCAGGCGGCGATGAGTAAGGATGTGGCGGCTTCCCCGGCCGTAGCTGTTGAAGTCGAAGGGCTGGAAAAATCTTTCGGGGAGCACCGCGCCCTCCGGGGGATAGACCTGACGGTGAATCGCGGCGAGTGCCTCGTCGTTTTCGGCCCTAACGGCGCCGGTAAAACGACCCTGCTGAAAATCCTGGCCACGCTGATGAAGCCGTCCGCCGGCAGCGTGCGTCTGGACGGCATTGATATCCGGAAAGAACCGGTGCAAATCAGGCGCCGGATAAGCCTGGTCAGTCACCAGACCTTTCTTTACGACGACCTTACCGTTCTGGAAAACTTGAGGTTCTACGGCAAAATGTACGATGTCGCCGATTTGGAAAAGCGAATCCGGGAAGTCGTGGCGTGGGTGCGGATTGAATCTCGCCTCCACGACCGTACCGGTACGCTTTCCCGGGGACTGCAGCAGAGGGTATCTATAGCCCGCGCGGTTCTGCACGACCCCTCGATTCTTTTTCTCGACGAGCCGGAGGTCGGCCTGGACCCGCAGGCCGGCGCCATGGTGAGAGATGTCCTGGGTACTGTCAGCTCCGGCAGCCGCACGGTGGTGATGACCACCCATAATCTGGAGCGGGGACTGGAACTGGGCGACCGTATCGTCATAATTGATAGAGGTAAAATCGTCTACCGGGCTACAAGAGATGAGTTGAGTCAAACAGACCCCCGGCAGGTCTATAATCGGTATACTGAAGCAGGCGGATGAATAAAGTGTTAGCAAAAATCATAGCCATTTTATGGAAAGACATGCTGACCGAGTTCAGGACCAGGGAGATTATTGTCTCGGTATTCGTATTTGCCCTCCTCGTTATGGTAATTTTCAGTTTCGCCTTCGGTACCGGGGTTGACATAACAGAGTCGATAGCTCCCGGTATATTATGGGTGGCTTTAACGTTTGGGGGTGTGACCGGTCTCAACCGTATCTTCGCCGTGGAGAAGGAAAACTCGCGCCTGGAAGGGCTGATGCTCTGTCCCGTGGACCGCGCCGTTATTTACTGGGGGAAGCTCGCCGCCAGCTTTACCTTCATGATGGCGGTCGCCATCGTGGTAACGCCGATATTCCTGGCCCTTTTTAACCTGCCCTTGTTTTTACCCGGGCTCGCCCTTATTATCGTGCTGGCCAGTCTGGGCTTTGCCGCGGTGGGTACGCTTTTCTCGGCTTTAGCGGTAAATACCCGGGCGCGGGATATCATGCTCCCCATTCTCTTTCTGCCTGTGGTCGTTCCTGTAATTATCGCCGCGGTCAAAGCCACCGCGCCGGTGCTGGCGGGCAGACCCTGGGCGGATATGTTAATATGGCTGCAGATATTAATCGCTTTTGATATTATTTATGTGGTGATAGCCACGCTTGTCTTCGGGTTCGTGGTCGAGGAATAGGGGAATCCAGGATTGGAGAGGGTAATTATATGAACGGCAGGCATAACTTGAGAGACAGCATTTTGCTGGGACTGGGTGTCGTCCTGATGATGGCGGCGCTTTTCATGGTCTTCGTATACGTGCCCACCGAGAAGCACACCGGCATAGTGCAGCGTATATTCTATTTCCACGTGCCCGTTGCCTGGGTCAGTTTCCTGGCATTTTTCGTCACTTTTATCGCCAGTATTCTCTACCTGTGGAAGCGGGAGATAAAATGGGATGCCGTTGCCTGCGCTTCGGCGGAGGTCGGGGTTATATTCACCACGCTGGTCCTGATTACCGGGCCGATATGGGCGAAGCCGACCTGGGGAATCTGGTGGACATGGGATGCCCGCCTGACCACGTCGCTGGTGCTCTGGCTGATTTACCTTGCCTATCTCCTGGTGCGCCGGCTCGCCAGCGAGCCGTCCCAGGGCGCCAGGTACGGCGCGGTTATCGGCATCGTGGGATTCATCGATGTGCCCATCGTTTTTTTAACGGTGAACCTGTGGCGGACACAGCATCCGACCGCTATAGTCTTTGAAGGCGGATTAACAACGCCAATGCTTTTGACCCTGTTGGTGTGCATAGCCGCCTTTACCGTGTTATACGTCCTCCTGGTGGTTCAGAGCGCCCGCCTGAAGTCCATGGAGGCTGATATCAAATATATAAGAAGCATCGTGCAAGGGGAATAGGAGGGCAGAGTCCTGTGGAAAATTTAGGTTACCTGCTGGCGGCGTATGCAGTTATCTGGGCGGTTGTCTTTGGCTATATCCTGGCGATGCAGCGGAAACAGCGCAGGTTGCAGCGGCAAATCGACCGACTGCAAAAGTCCGCTGATACACCGGAAACCAATAGCTAAACGCAACCCTGCCGGGAGTAATCTATAAGCACACTCACCGGCGGGGCGTTGTATCTTCTTTTATCTAATTTCCGCCTAAGCGCCCACCTCTGCTTCTTTGATGACCTCGGTTACAAGGTCGTCCCACCCGAGGGGCATGATATGGACACCCTGGCAGAACGGTTTGACCTGCCGGATAACCCTCGCGCTTATTTCAACCGCTTTCTTCTTGCGGTCCTCCTTGGAGGTTTCCGCCATCTCCTGGATAATATCATCCGGGACGCTGATTCCCGCCACGTTTTCGTTCATGAACTTGGCCATGGCGGCGCTTTTTAATATCACGATTCCGGCGATAACGGGTACCTTGAGACCCTGTATCTGGTCCATAAACCGCTCGAATTTATCCGGTTCGTAAACGGCCTGGGTCTGGAAGAACCTGGCCCCGGCATTAATTTTCTTTTTCATCTTGATAACCTGCGGCTCCACGGGCTCCGCAGCCGGCGTTACCACCGCCCCGAGGAAGAAATCGGGGTTGCTGTCCAGCTCATGACCCGCCATGTCGTGACCCTGGTTCAGCGTGCTGGCCGCCTTGAGCAGCTGCACGGAATCGAGGTCGTAGACCGGCTTGGCCTCGGTGTGGTCTCCCAGGATGGGATGGTCGCCGGTGAGACACAGCACGTTCTCTATGCCCAGCGCCCACGCGCTTAGCAGGTCGGACTGTAACGCCAGCCGGTTACGGTCGCGGCAGGTAAGCTGGTAGACCGGCTCCAGTCCGCGCTCGTTCAGCTTGGAGGAGACGGCCAGCGAGCCGATGCGCAACACCGCGCTCTGCAGGTCGGTAACGTTGATGGCGGTGACGTGGTTGCGTAAAATCTCGGCGTCATGCAGGCATTTATCCAGATCAACCCCCTTGGGCGGCCCTATTTCCCCGGTGACTACGAATTTTCCGCTTTCCAGGGCTTGTTTTAATTTGCTCATTCTTATTTCTGCTCCTTGTAGAATTTTAACATTGGTTCAGGCTTTGCTGGAGACTTTTAGTTCGCCGCCGAGGGACTTGAAGGTTGCCTCTCCTTCACCGATGGTGAGGGAGCGGGGGCGGCTCCACCGGGAGTTGTTCTTGGGCTCCCTGTAAATATCCATTTCATCCAGGCGTCCCAGTTCTTTGAGTCGATCGTAGATAAGCTGCCAGCCGCAATCGCGGTTCCGGTCGACCTCGCACTTGCCGTCCTTGGCGCCTCCGCAGGGTCCGTTAAGCAGGCTCTTGGCGCATAGCGTAACCGGACACAGCCCGCCGGTGTATTCCACGATACATTCGCCACAGAGAGAGCAATATTCGGTGATAAAATTATCGGTAACAGTCTCACCGCCGAAGATGGTATCGCAGCCGGGATGGACCATACCGCCGTCAGTAGCATCCATCACGGTATGAAAGCCTTGACCACAGGCAAGAACTAAGAAGGAGTCTGCCTGTTCGATTTCCTTGCCATATTCCTCTTGGAGCACTTTTTTAGTATTGGAGAGTTTGCACAGCGATATACCCTTTGGCTGGGGTACACACTGTCCAATCACATTCACTCCTCTTTTCTTTAACCGCTCTGCCATTTCCTCCGCTTCGGGTATGCCTCCCGAATGGCATTTGGCAGCACAGTTGTCGCATCCGACGACGAACACCCGCTCGCCGGGCTTGAAATACTCCAGAATTTCGTCAATCGGCTTTTGAATTGTTGCGTGCACGAAAATACCTCCTAAAATAATTTTTCTGGCATCATGGGGTAGTAAATGGTAAAAAAACGCGGGAAATATCAACAGTATGCCATAACAATTATACCCTACGGGGTATGGTATAATCAAGAACGGATTCTATGGGGGATGGGAGAGGGGGTATGTCCCTTTAACGCAGCAAATCCCTCGACTTTAAGTCGGCGGCCACGTCGTTAAGCTCAAGCTCCCGCAGCTTCTTCTCCGTCGGCAGACCGCTGGCAACGTCCCAGCCGCGCAACTCGTAATACTCGTCCTTGAGACTTTCAAAATCATCTCTTTTTACCGTGGCCCCAACTCGCGAAACGACCTCACCGTTTTTGCCCGGTACTATGCAGTCGGGATTGAAAAAGACGAACTTCAGCGGTTCTTCGTGCAGGAAGTCCAGCAGCCTGTCTCCCTGCCTCCCCGGCCACCCCTGGCGGAGCAGTATCGCCCTTTGCAGGTTGAAAACTCTCTCCCCGATATTATTCAGGCCCGCTTCGTCCATTTCCCTGCCGGTAATCGCGGTCAGTACCCGGCTTTCCATGGCGGGGTCGCCGGTATGGTCTTCCGCGAACCTCACCCAGATTATCGGCCAGAGGAAATCGCACAGGATGGTGCTCTCCTTGGCGTGGGTGCGGTCCTGGATTTTCTTGGCGGCCAGCGCCTTGCCTTCGTAGGTGGTATAGTCGGCGGCAGCGGCGCTTCCCCAGAAATTCTTGCCCACATTCAGAAAGTCGTTATAGGAAAGAAAAGCGTCCGCTTCTTTGCGCACCCACTTGGTCCACAGCCACATAGAATGACTCGTCTCATGGAGCTGGTTAATCGGCCGCCTCTGCTCGGTGGCGTACAGCAGCGCGTTGGTCGGTATCAACCTGGGGTCGTAGTCCCTCGTCTCGCCGGCGCGGGAGATAATGTGTATATGCAGGATGTCCTCCGCCTTCTTGCCCGTCTTCTCGGCGGCTTTTCTCGTGCCCCGGGCGAGTAAATCGCCGAAGCCTTCACGGTAGGTGATTTTCCTGGTCAGCGCTTCGATAAACTCGGCGCTGCCTACCTTTGAAAGCGGCAGCCCGGTGTCTTCTTCCTTGAGAAGCCCTTCCCGGTAACAGCCCGCCAGCCAGTCTATCAGCGGCTGCATTACCGTGGTATCCAGTCCGTACTGGTCGCACAATCTGACGGCCAGCAGCGCTACGTCGGAAGAGCCGCGCTTGTAATTCTCCGCCGCGCCCCAGTAAACGTGCACCGCCTGGCAGAAAAATTTGTAGCGCCGGTCGCCCTCCGTGTACGATTTTCTGAAGCAGCCGCTGGCGCATCCGTAGCAGGGGCGTAATCTGGTCTTACCGGGTATGTCGTCGAGCCAGTTCTTCCAGGTATCTTTCCTCATGTCCAGTACCCGGCTGGCAAGGTTTCCGAGTCTTTCCGGGTCGGCGGCCTCGGGACGGCGGCTGCCGGCGACGGCGATGGCTTTGAGGTTCTTCGACCCCATGACGCTGCCGAGTCCGCTGGCCCCGGACGCGCCTTCGTCGGTAAACATGGTGGCGAAGGAGACCAGGTTCTCGGCGGCGGGGCCGATGGTCAGAATGCTCGCCTCTTTGCCCAGCTGCGCTTTCAGGCTGTCGATGGCTTCGAAGGTGGTCTTGCCCCAGAGGGATGAAGCGTCCCTTAGCTCGACGGCTCCGTCATGGATGTAGATATAGACGGGCTTATCGGCTTTGCCCTGCACTATCAGTCCGTCGAAACCGGCGTATTTAAGGTAAGAACCCCACCGCTCTCCCAGGTTTGCGTAGGAGAATGCCTCCGGGTCCATGACCGGCGCCTTGCCGCAGACCTGCCACCTGGAACCTCCGGACAGTCTGGTAAAGCCGGTAACGGGGCCGGTCATATATATCAGGCAGTTCTCCGGGTCGAAGGCTTTGGCGTCGGGGGGCACCATTTCCCAGTAAAGCCTGGCGGCGATACCTCTGCCGCCCAGGAACCTGTCCGCGTAGCCTGCGGTAGGCAGCCTGCTGACCCTTCCATCGGATAAATCTACTTTTAGAATCTCTCCGGCATATCCGAATTCGGCCATGCTTAACCTCCAGATAACGCTTGTTCCGTTATATTCTCTTGAGAATCCGGGTCAGTCGGTTCTCTTACCGGTGAGTGAGACCGCCATGCACACGTAGGGTTTATCGATTTTCCTGGTGACTATCGGGCAATGGTAGAGTCCCCTGGGGGCCACCAGCACGCTTGGTTTATCGAAAACGTGTTTCTCCTCTTTACCTTCTTCGCCGATGGATATTTCCACTTCGGCGCCCAAATCATCGAGGTTGTAAGGGTCGGAGCCGATGAAGAAAACGGCTTCGTCGTAGTCATGTACGTGGGGCTTGGTGGAAAGGCCGGTGATGCCGGTCTCGTAGCCGCAGGCGTAGATGATATTCAGGTTGAATCCGCCGAGGATGTCCGCCCCGGTGGAAAACAGCGCGCCTCTGGGTGTCTTATGGAAGGGGATGGTGACCAGGTGCTTCCCGTACTGCGTTTCCGCCATCTTTCTTCCTCACTTGTGTTAAAGCGTTATTCGCCTTTTTTATTTGTTTATTTTGTCCCTCAAATCATCCAGGATTTTGTTGACGCGCTTCCGGTGGGCCTTTCCTCCCGGTCCCGGCTCCAGCTTCGGACTGAAGTCCATGTCGTTAAGATTTTGCAGCATGGTCGGGATGAGCTGGAAGGGCACCGAAATCAGGAAAAGTCCCGGCGGATAAATATCCAGCTCCTGCATGCCGAGACCCAGGCCGGTAACGTAGAAGTTCAGCTCGCCGCTGACGACCGGATAGATGTACATCCAGGCGCAGGCAACCACCGGAGTCGCCTTGCACTGGAAGGGCTTTCCCGTGGAATAGTTGATGGAACGCAGCAGCGGCGCGGCCTGGTCGATGGTGGCGGTCATGATGAGCACGTCCGGCTCGAAGGTGAGTTTATCCAGGGAGGCAAAGGCCACGTACTGCACCGAATTTTTCGGCAGGCTCGGCAGGTACTGGTACATGGCTCGGCAGGCGGCCATGTTTTTATAAAGCCCGTCGTAGCCGCCCAGGAAACCGCTGACGAGGACGGACTCCGCGTCTCTCATGCCCAGTATCATCTGTTCCACGCCCACGCATACCCAGTCGTCGGGGCCCACGTAAAACGCGTCGTTCTCCTGGGCTTCTTTACACATCTCGCACATATTCAGCTCTTTGTCGATTCGCTTGATGCCCTCGGGTTTTTCAATCATGAACTTGACGCCGACAGGCTTTCTCTCGAAATTGAATTTATCCAGTATGGAATAGTCATATGGTTTCGGACTCACTGTAACCTCCTGCAATTTTATTTGTGTAAAATCTTGCGATAACCGCGTGAGCGGCCTGCTGGAAGACCGCCGCGGCCCGTTTGCACGGCCATCAGGATTCCTTAGCCAGTTCCTCGGCTATCCTGCGGACCTTCTTTTTATGGGCTTCCGGTCCTATATTGTATGATTCCGGCACCCACTCCATATCTTCAAGGTTCTTTAATATGCCGGGGAGCTTGTCCCACGGGATGGATATCAATATCCGGCCTTCCGGGAAGAGACGGCGCGCTTTCATGCCGAAGCCGAAGCCGGCAATCGTAAGGTTCATATCGCCGTTTAGATACGGGTAGACATAAAGCCAGGTGCAGCCCACCACCGGTGTGCCCCTCGCCGACCAGTATTCGCCGGTGGTATAAGATTTGGCCCGGATGAATATTTCCGCCTGGCTCACGCTGGCCATGATTATCAACAGGTCCGGCTCGAAAGTCAGCTTGTCCAGCGGGGCAAAGGCTGCGTAATTGATGGATTTCAGGGGGAGCTTGGGGAGGTACTGGTAGATTCTGCGGTTGGCGCGCGTCTCTTTATAGGCTCCCAGCCTGGGCCCCACCCTGCCGCTCTCGAATACCGGGTCGCCTTCCTTCATCCCGAGCAATATCGCGCCTATGCAGGAGAAGTTGTCTTTGTCGACGTAAAAGGCTTTGCCCTGCTGCGCCTCGACCAGCATTTCACACAGGTCCATTACTTTATCCTGTCTCTCGAGGTCTTTAGGCTTGTTGAAGAGGTACTTGACGCCTACGGGCGTCCTTTCAAAATCGAATTTTTTCAGAATGGAAAATTCTTCAGGGATCGGGCTCATGATAACCTCCTTTGGTGATGATAATTGCGGCGTGCTACATAACTATAATAAGATTGTTGCTCTGGATATTCAAGTCGGATACATGTCAGGCACGCCTGCGATTCTTAAACTGAAACGGGCTTGTTTTTAATACTGAAATCTTGTAATATTTAGTGCTATAGCGCCTGCAGATAAAAAAATTAAAAAAAAGCTGTACATATTACGTTAAGAAGTCTTATAATTTCTTAAAGGTTTAGTTTGGAGCTGACCTTACCCCGTAATTAGTAGCACCACTGTCTAGAGTCCAGCCGTTATTTCAGCATACTCCTTCGGGGTACTTCCTTTCAACGAGCTATGTGGTCTGACCTCGTTGTAGTCCCTTCGCCAGTCTTCGATAACTTCCCGGGCATGTTTCAGATTCATAAACCAGTTCGTGTTCAAACACTCGTCCCTGAGCCTGCCGTTAAAGCTCTCAGCCAGGGCGTTTTCTATCGGCTTACCCGGCCTGATGAAATTCAGCTTCACACCCTTGCGGTAAGCCCATTCGTCCAGGGCACGTCCCGCAAACTCCGTTCATCATTCTTAACGACTCCCCCGCACCAGGCCCGATAATTACCACATTCGTCGATGCCACCCCGGTCGTTGCCAATGACAACATCATCATTTGTACGTCCAACACCCAGGGCGACGCAACACCGGTATCTCTGACGGCAACCCTTTCCGACGGTTCCGCGACTTTGACGGCGACAGACTGGATATTCAACAACATGACATTCACGTATACTTCCGCCCCTCTTGCCGATGCGAATATTATTGACCCGACAACCGGCACGTCCCTTGGTACCACGGATGCCGACGGGCCATGTCACCGTTACCGTTCCGGAAAGCGGCATTGTCGCCATCGGAGGTTTGGCGGCCATCATGGTGGCGCCGCCGGAAGCAGCCGCTGCCGGCATGTCCTGGGAAGAGGCAGCTGACTATATCGGTGAAGAGATAACCGTATGCGGTCCGATTGTTGATAATATGGATATCGGCGGTCCGCTATTGCTGGGCATGGGCGTTTCTGCCGCGGATTCTGCCACCGTCGGTATAGAAATAGTAGTAACACTGCTCGCTGAAATGCCGGAGGACATGTATGTCGGCAAGGAAATATGTGTGACCGGTGAAATCTATACCAATATTTATGG
>CAYPDM010000013.1:0-33385 GCA_964409485.1 uncultured Dehalococcoidaceae bacterium
GGTTCCGCTCCCCGGCGGAGCAGCGGGAAATAGTCGACGGCGTGGCGAACGGTTCGGTGGACATCTGCATCGGCACGCACCGTCTTATCCAGAAGGACGTCGCTTTTAAAAATCTCGGACTGCTCATCATCGACGAGGAGCAGCGGTTCGGCGTCAACCACAAGGAGCACCTGAAGAAGATGCGGCAGGAGGTGGACGTGCTGACCTTGAGCGCCACCCCCATCCCCCGCACCCTGCACATGTCGCTGGTGGGGGTGAGGGACATGAGCACCATGGAGACGCCGCCGGAGGAGCGCCTCCCCGTGAAGACATACGTCGCCGAGTACAACGACCACCTGGTTAGGGAGGCGATACTGCGGGAAATCGAGCGCAACGGCCAGGTATTTTTCGTGCATAACCGGGTACAGAGCATCGCTATGATTGCCGCCCGCTTGCAGGAGCTGGTGCCGGAGGCGGAGGTCGCCATCGCTCACGGGCAGATGCCGGAAGAGCAGCTTGAAAAAGTGATGAACGATTTTACCCGCGGCAGGGTGGATATTTTAGTCTGCACCACGATTATAGAATCGGGACTCGACCTGCCCAACGCCAACACGCTGATTATCAACCGGGCGGACAAGTTCGGGCTGACGCAGCTTTACCAGCTGCGGGGCAGGGTGGGACGCGGCGCCAACCTCGCCTACGCCTACTTTTTATACGACCACGGCCGGCGTTTAACTCCGGTGGCCCACCAGCGCCTGCGGACGATTTACGAGGCGACCGAGCTCGGCGCGGGATTCGGCATCGCCATGAAGGACCTGGAAATCAGGGGCGCTGGAACCCTGCTGGGTCCCAGGCAGAGCGGTCACATCACCGCCATCGGCTTCAGCCTGTACACACGACTGCTGGCGGAGGCGGTCGAGGAGCAAAAGGCGCTGCGGGCAGGGAAGCCCAAACCGCCGCCCAAACTCCCCGCCCCCACGGTCGATTTACCCCTCGACGCCTTTATCCCCGAGGACTATGTATCGGACGTCGAGACCCGACTTGAGCTTTATAAGACTCTGGGGAACGTGGAAACGGCGGAGCATTTAGACGATATCTTAAAGGAGTACACCGACCGGTTCGGCACGCCGCCGCCGGAGGTGGAAAACCTGTTCTACGCAGTGAGGATTAAGGGACTGGCCGCGCAGGCGGGCATAGAGTCCATCTCCACCGAGGAAGGCCAGATAATCCTGCGCCGCTTCCAGGGCCTCCCCTTCAACACGCAGAAGTTCCTGCAGACATTAGCCGACGGCGTAACCGTGGGCAGGACGCAGATAAGGATTAATTATAGAATACATAAGAGGGAGTGGAGGGGGGTATTGGAGGGGGTGATTAAAGGGCTGTTGACATAAGGTGGTAGAATAGCTTAGGTATTAATTATGTATTCTATTGATGTCTCTGGTGTTTTACAGACGCATTTCCAAATTGAGGATATATTAATTTATGCAGGAACAATCCTTATCGGTTTTGAGTTATTGAGAAAAATCAATCGTTTTGAGCTTATGCTTACATTGATTGTGGTTTGGCCACTCAGTCCATTAATCAATGCATTTCCAACTACTCAAGCACAAAGGGCGCGGTTTAAGTGGCGGTTGATTTTCAAAAAATTCTCTTTAGTGAAATTATTTTATACAATATTACTGTTACCGCTTTTATTACCGCTAAGTTTAGTATCTTTATTAGCCTATATTTTCACTGAATTGGTCAATTCTATCGAGAAATTGCTAAACATTGTATGGAAAAGACTTATTACAAGATTTGAAAAAGCTTCTAGGAAATTTGCAGGGATATTAATTCAGAGGACTAAAAGATATCATGGCCTTTCGGCAAGAGCGGTCGTTGCAAAAATGAAAGAACAAACAATACCTTTTCTACCCATTATTGGAATTATTCTAATACTAATTTCTTTGTTTATCCGGATTTTTTAATTTGTTATATTATTTTTCCCCATTCCTCCTTTAACAAAGGAGGGGGACGCAGGGGTTGAGGTATAAAAAATATTACCAACTCCAACCCCCCTCGTTGATTATCTTCTTTCCCACCCAGTCCCGCCTTCGCACCATCTCCTGCTTATCCCTTGGTTACTTAACCCCTCCGCCACTGGGGGCAAAAGGAGGCGGCGTCCTTTCTCATCGTCCACGGCACTCGCCTCTTTAAACAAAAGCCACAATCAGCACTATTCCCTTTGTAAAAATCCCCCTTCCTTTACCAAAGGAAGGGGGCCAGGGGGATGGATTGATATTCCCAAAGAAAGGGGACCAGGGGGATGGATTCAACACCCCGCGACAAAACCCCCGACTTTACCATAATAAAACACCAAAAACAATTCGCACTATAAAAAATCAACCCTCCAATGTCACAATTTTACACTCGACTAAAACCACCACCGGCCGCCGGAACAACCACGATTAACATAACTCTAAAAACAATTCACAGCTAAACCATCCCCCTCCACGATGGAATTGATTCCCTTTAAAATTGTTTCGGGTCTTGTCCCCTGTAGTTATTCCAAGCTATAATAATCGTATGTCGGTACTATCTCAAATACTATCGTTTATAAAGAGGCTGAATATCCACAGCGCGCTGGCTCTCGCCGGGATGGCGGGGCCTATCGTGCTGACCGTCACCGACCTTACGGCGGCCTTCACCAACCCCAACTACAGCTATATCCAGGGCTCCATCAGCAGCCTGGCCTTAACGCGACTCGGCTGGCTGCAAACGATTGGTTTCCTGGCCATCGGCCTCCTCGTGGAGATATTCGTCGCCGGGCTGCTCTTTAATATCAGGAGATGGCGGGGCTTTCACTTGAGTATCGGCCTCCTCGTCTTCTTCGGCTTCGGCCTGCTCCTCATCGGGGCCTTCCGCACCGACCCCCTCGGCGGGCCGGACACCATAGAAGGAGCGATACACGGGCTCACCGCCACCGGCGTTTTCTGGCTATTCCCCATCGCCATACTGATTATCGCCCCCAGCCTCAAGAACGACCCCGCCTGGCGCAACGTCTTTATCTATACGCTGGTCGCCGCCGTCCTGGGCTTTATCCTGGTGATAATCACCGGCTTTATCCAGGACGACATCAGCTGGTTCGGCCTGCTCGAAAGGGTTCTTGTGGCCAACATGATAATCTGGGTGGAGGTGGCCGCCGTTAAGCTCCTGCGCCTTTCGGCGAATCGCGAAAATCGGTAAGGCAATCGGACTCCTCTCTTGACGCCCCGTCAAGGCTCTTGTATTATCATTACTGTGGATTGAGGCGGAGGAAAGTATAACTTGAGGGAGCGAGCGTAAAAGACCATGATAGTCCAAATGATAAAAGGCGCCAGCCAGCAGGAAGTCGACGACGTAGTACGGAAGGCGGAATCGCTGGAGCTTGGCGTTCAACTGAACCTGGGCACGGATAAAACGGTCGTGGCCCTGCTGGGAAGCAATACCGGCCAGATACCGACCGATGTCTTTGCCGTGCTGCCCGGCGTCGAGAGCGTCACCCGTATCATGAAGCCATACAAGCTCGCCTCCCGCGAGTTCCGCCCCAGGAACACCATCGTCAACTGCGGCGGGGTAAAGATAGGGGGCGAACGCATTATCGTTATCGCCGGCCCCTGCGCCGTGGAAAGTGAAAGCCAGTTAATGCAGGCCGCCGAAGCCGTGAAAAAGGCCGGGGCCAGCATCCTGCGCGGCGGCGCCTTCAAACCGCGCACGTCCCCGTTCAGTTTCCAGGGCATGCAGCAGAAAGGACTGGAACTGCTCGCCAAAGCCAGGGAGCGGTTCGAGGTTCCGGTGGTCACCGAGGTGGTGGACCCGCATGACGTAGAACTGGTATCCTCCTACGCGGATATGCTTCAAATAGGCTCGCGCAACATGCAGAACTATGCCCTGCTGACCAATGCCGGCAAGAGCCGCTGTCCCGTGGTGCTGAAACGCGGTTTCTCCTGCACCATCAGCGAGTGGCTTACCGCCGCCGACTATCTTCTGGCCGACGGCAAGAACCAGGTTATCCTCTGCGAGCGCGGCATCAGGACTTTCGAGGACAGCATCCGCTTCTCGCTGGATATATCCGCCATACCGGTTTTAAAGAACGGCAGCCATTTACCGGTAATCGTCGACCCCAGCCACGCCGCCGGTCATTATTCGCTCGTTCCGGCCATCGCCAAGGCTGCCGTAGCCGCCGGCGCCGACGGGCTTCTTATCGAGGTCCACCCCAACCCCAAGGAAGCCCTCGTCGACGGACTACAGTCGCTCTCGCTGGCTAACTTCGAAACGCTGATGGAAGAACTCAAGCCTATCGCCAAGTCCGTCGGCAGGTATATCTGATTTCAAAATATCACGCCCCGTTTTACATGCCTGGCGGGATTGCGCATGCGTAAAGAATTTTTTGTCTTGCAGGTTGACGGTATTTCTATAGTCGGACAGGTCTTCCTGCCCGGTGAAAAAGGCCGGTATCAGCTGGTCTGCCTCTGTCACGGCGCGCCGTCCGGCAGCCCCCCGGAGCCGGGCGACGGCGGTTATCCGGAGCTGGCGGAAAGGATTTGCCGGAAAGGGTTTGCCACGTGCTTTTTCAATTTCAGGGGAGCGGGGGACAGCGGCGGTAATCTGGACTTTCTCGGCTGGACGTGCGACCTTCAGGCCGTCGTAGATTACCTGTGGAACCTGGATAATATCGATAACTCCAGTTTTTATCTGGTCGGTTTCAGCGCCGGTGCGGCGGTATCTATCTACGTAGCCGCCGGGGATGAGCGTATTTCCCGAGTGGCAGCCTGCGCCTGTCCGGCCCACTTCGGGCTTTTCACCGAGTCCGGCTCCCCGCAATCTATCATCGACCGTTACCGGGAAATCGGCGCCATCCGGGATGATGATTTCCCGCCGTCACTAGAGGGGTGGTTCGATAACCTCAAACGGGTTACGCCGCTCAATTTTGTATCACGGATTGCTCCCCGGCCTCTATTGCTGGTCCACGGCAGTCTGGACGAGACAGTGCCCGTCGACCATGCCCGCCGACTGTACGAGAAAGCCGGGAATCCCAAAAAGCTGGTAGTTATCGATGGAGCCGGGCACCGCCTGCGCCGGGACGATAATGTGGTCGGCGCCGTGTTGGGCTGGTTAAAATCGCCGCGGCCTGACTGATAGCCCGTTTGACCGAAAAACTCTAAATAAGCTATAATTAAAGTAGAGATTAAGACAAGACGAACTTAAAGGCGGGCTAATCTTGCACGAGTCCTGCGGAGTTTTTGGTGTTTATTCCCCTGATGAGGATGTAGCCCGTCTTACCTTTTTTGCACTCTATGCCCTACAGCACCGCGGCCAGGAAAGCGCCGGAATTGCGACTGCCGACGGCAAAAAAATCAGGATAATTACCGGCATGGGGCGGGTCTCCTATGTGTTTAATGAAGATACACTGACCAATCTTACCGGTCATATCGCCATCGGGCATAACCGCTATTCAACGGCGGGTTCCAGCAGGGCATCCAACGCTCAACCGATTGTAGTCAGGAACAATAACAGTACCATCGCCGTTGCTCATAACGGCAATATCATCAATGCCACGCACCTCTATGAGGAGCTTATCGGGCAGGGTTATAAATTCAGCGGCACCACCGATACCGAGGTTATCGCCAACTTTATCCTGTCTTCTCCGGGTAAAGACTGGGTTGAGAAAATACAACACGCCATGCGCCGATTGCAGGGCGCTTATTCGCTGGTTATACTGACGCCGAAAGAACTATATACGATTCGCGACCCGTTCGGCGTGCGTCCCCTATGTCTGGGCACCGTCGATAGCGGGTGGGTGGTAGCCTCCGAGACCTGCGCGCTGGACCATATCGGCGCTGATTTTATCAGGGAGGTTACCCCCGGTGAAATCGTCAAAATTAGTGAAAACGGCCTGGAGAGCTATAAAGGAGAATCGCGTAAAAGAGGGGCATGTATTTTCGAGTATATTTACTTCGCCCGTCCTGATAGCGTTATTAACGGAAAACTGCTGTACCCGGCGCGGCAGGCTATGGGGGCGGGGCTGGCCCGGGAGCACCCGGTCGATGCGGATATCGTCATGGGCGTGCCCGATTCGGCCACAGCGGCGGGGACGGGTTTTGCGCGGGAGTCCGGCATTCCCGTCGTCGAGGGGCTGATTAAGAACAGGTACATCGGGCGTACCTTTATCGAGCCCGACCAGCGTATCAGGGACCTCGGCGTAAAAATGAAGTTCAATCCCTTGCCGCAGGTACTGGACGGCGAGCGCCTGGTAGTCGTCGATGACAGTATCGTCCGGGGCACGACGACACCCAGCGTGGTGAAAATATTGCGTAAGGCGGGCGCCAAGGAAATTCACATGCGTATATGTGCCCCGCCGATTAAATACCCCTGTTTCTTCGGCGTGGATATGGCCACGCGGCGGGAGCTTATCGCCGCCCAGAAGAGCATACCGGAAATCTGCGAATTTATCGGCGCCGATTCACTGGGCTACTTGAGTATCGAGGGGCTGATTAAGGCGGTGGGCCTGCCCAGGGATAATTTCTGCCTGGCCTGTTTTACCGGCGATTACCCGATACCGGTACAGCTTGAGATGGATAAGCTGGCGCTGGAGACAATGGCCAACGGCCAGCAGGATGCCGTCTGCGACGGCACCGACGGCAAGTAACGGCCGCAGCGGGATAACCTTTGAAAACTAACGGTCGGTCCGTATTCCCCATGACTTCGTGAAATTCATTAAATATTTCTTGTTCAGGTTATTGACAGCGAGCGCCTTTTAATATATAGTAATTATAGAACAGGTGTTCGTTATGTATAATTGCCGGTTTCGGGAGTCAACATGAGAAAGGCGTCTGACAAGCAAAAACGCATCATCAGGTTTATCGAACGTTTCCTCTCCGATAAGGGCTATCCTCCCTCTATCCGCGATATTCAAGCCGGATGCAATATCAGCTCGACATCCGTGGTGGACTATAATCTGAACATACTGGAGAGCCGGGGGCATATTCGCCGCCATGCCGATGTTTCACGCGGTATCACGCTGCTTAACCGAACCACGGATTCCGGGTCTGTGGTGCCGGTGCCCGTTATCGGGATGATAGCCGCCGGCGAGCCGGTTCCGGTGCCGACCCCCGATACTTGGGACGTTGCGGCGGTATCGGAGACCATGGAAGTGCCGCGCGAGCTTACCCGCGGTCGCGGGGATATCTACGCGTTAAGGGTTAAGGGCATGTCCATGGTGGATGCCCTGATTAATGACGGCGATATCGTCCTGATGCAGCACGTCAGCTCCGTGGAAAACGGTGAAATGGCCGCTGTCTGGCTCAAAGGTGAAAAAGAGGCCACGCTGAAGAAGGTCTACAAGGAATCTGACCGTGTCAGGCTACAGCCGGCCAACGAGCAAATGAAGCCCCTGTATGTCGATTATGATAATATCGAGATTCAGGGCAGGGTTGTCGCCGTCGTCAGGCAGGTAGCCTGAAGCAACGTCGTCACTGCGAGGAGCGCAACGACGAAGCAATCCCAATCATCGTCTTAACCTATCTACGAGGTTGCTTCGCCTTCCGCCTGCGTCGGAATGGTCTCGCAATGACAGTATCAGACTTACTTCTTATATACCGGGGTGCACCAGTGCATGTATTTGGGATGGTCGCCCCTGATAACCCTGACGTATAGTTCCTGCAGCCCGGCGGTGATTGTGCCGATTTCCCCGTCAGCTATCTTGCGGCGGTCAATTTCAGCCACCGGCGTCAGGTGGGCGGCGGTGCCGGTAAGAAAACACTCGTCGGCGGCGTAAAGCTCAAAGCGGTCTATCGGCCGCTGCACCGTCTCGATACCAAGCTCTTTTTCAGCCAGTTCTATTACCGTATTGCGCGTAATGCCCATAAGGATGTTATTATAGGTGGCCGGCGTTACCAGCTTGCCGTCTTTTACCAGGAATATATTTTCGCCGCTTCCCTCGGACACGTGCCCGTCCGGCGCCAGCATGATTGCCTCGTCGAAACCGTTGCCGACGGCCTCCGTCTTGGCCAGGGCGTTATTGATATAGATGCCGGCGGCCTTAATCTGGGGCGGAATAACGTTATCCTCCGGGCGGTGCCATGAGGATACGGCGCACCTCGCCTTGTCCACGTCCAGGTAAGGTCCCCAGGGGATGACGAACACGAAGAAGTCGTCATCCAGGTCGTGCAGGCGCACACCCAGCGCCTGGGAGCTTTTATAGGCCACGGGCCGGATATAGACATCTTCCTCAAAGCCGCACTTCGCCACCAGTTCCACGGTTATCCGGCATAGTTCATCGATGGAATGAGGCATGGTGATATTCAACACCCTGCACCCGCTTGAGAGTCGTTCGTAGTGCTCTTTCAGGCGGAAGATATACGCCTGTTTCTGCTTGCTGTTCCAGTTGCCGCGGATGCCTTCGAAGATGGCGGAACCGTAGTGGAAAGCATTGGTCATTATCCCGATTTTAGCTTCTTCCAGAGGGATGAACTGCTTCTGAAAATAAGCGTATGACGGCATATTACGGTCTCCTTTCCGGTAACCTTCATTATAGCTTCAACGGCGGTAGAAAAACAAGTGGTGTTATCAGGGGACGACTGGGGCGTGGTATAATACCTCATCATATGAATGAAGTTAATGCCGATAAGCCGGGTATTACCGGTAAGTTGAACTGGCTAAGGAAAAGAATCCTTCCGCTGGCCGGCTTGCTGGTTGCTATCGCCATCATGGTGGGTATTGTCTATCTTTACTGCCGGAACCCCTATATTTTCCGTGAGCTGCGGGCCTACGGGTATCTGGGCGCTTTTATCATCAGTGTTATCCTGAATGCCACCATCATACTGCCGGTAAGCAACATGGCCATTATCATGACCCTGGGGGCAACGCTGCCCTCGCCTATTATAGTCGGGCTGGCGGGCGGCGTGGGGGCGGCCATCGGCGAAATGACCGGCTATGTGGCCGGTCGCAGCGGCCGCGGCCTGCTGGAGAAGAACAAGGTATACACCCGGGTAGAGGGCTGGGTAAAGAGGTGGGGATGGATAGCCGTTTTCATCATGTCGGTTTTCCCGTTCGTGTTCGATATCGTCGGCATTATCGCCGGAGCCCTCCGCATGCCGTTCTGGCGCTTTTCACTGGCCTGCTGGGGGGGCAGGACGATTTCTTACGTCTTCATGGCCTATATAGCGTCGCTGGGTGTAAAGGTTATCCCCTGGTTTAACTAGCTTTCCCCCTTTACCTTGAGAACCAGAGCCGCACCGACAATGAAGTACGCCAGGCACACCATCAGCATGAAGGTATAGCCGAGTCCGTGGCTCTGGCCGTTGAAATAGTCTATTGCCGGGCCGATGGCGCGGGCCAGGGCAGCGCCGCCGGCAGTGGCCATGTTGGCGATACCCAGGTACCGCGCTTCTTCCCCTTCCGCCACGAGGTCGGTGGCCAGCGCCCAGTTGGTGCTGTTAAAGGCCCCTATAGCCACGCCGATGATTGCGGCGGCCCACAGTATCGTGCCGTACTCCTGCGATAAAGCGATGACGGCAATCCCCAGCGCGCCCAGTATTCCCGATGCTATGGTGATGGGCTTGCGGCCTATCCTGTCGGACAGGTAGCCGGCCGGCCATACGACAATCAACATACCCACCACGGCGAATATGGAAAAACGGGCCGTCGCCTCGGCGGGGTCGGTAACCCCGATAACGTCCCTGAGGAAATAAAGGGCGAACTGCTGGATGGTGGTAAAAGCCATGTAAACGAGCAGGCGGGAGGCCAGGAACCAGACCAGGTCGCGGTTGGCCAGCACTTCTCTGGCGGTCTGGAGTAATGCCGCCGACAGGGAATCCCGGCGGTTGTTTACGGTTAAGCGGGGTTCTTTGACCATGACGACCGTAACAATCACGGCTCCCAGCAGGACTACGGCCAGTATTCCCAGTACCAGCCACAGCCACTGGCTGCCTTCCCCGGAGTAATAGCGGTCCATGAAGATGCTGGCAAGATATACCAGGATTACCCCGCCGACAATCTCAAGTAAAGCCTTGACCCCCGATGCCACCCCCCGGCTGTCCCGCGGTACGAGGTCGGGAATGAAAGCCTGGAAGGGGCCCTGGGCGATATTGGTGGAAAGCTGGAGAAGACAGTAAACGGCAAACATGGCGGCGAAGCCGCCGGCGAGACCGATACCGGGGATAATCAGCAGGGCGATAATCCCCCCGATTAATATGTAGGGTCGGCGCCTGCCCCACCGGGAACCGGAACGGTCGCTGATGGCGCCGGCTATCGGCTGGATGAGCATGGCCAGGAACAATCCCACGAGGGTCATCAGGCCGAGGTAGGTATTTTTCTGCGCTTCCGGGATAAAGTCCAGCAGCCGCAGCGGCAGGATAATGGTATGCAGGCTCTGCCAGAGGGCGGTCAGGGCAAAGCCGAAGATGGTTATCTTGATGTAGTCCCGGCGTCGGAAATATGTGGCGCTTTCGTTAGGCATGATGGCTGTTCAAAGCATAGCAGAGCGTGGATAAAGAGGCAATAGGAAATAAGAAGTGATGGTTTTTGCTATTCTATTTCGAAGGTTATGTTCTTCAATCCATGATAATAGTTACCTGATTTCGTCGTGAAACATAACACTGAATAGTCCGGGTCTTCCACGCCCAGTGGATAATAGACTTCGGCTCCTTCCATCCACAGCATTTTCCTCGATTCGACATCCTGCAAAATATCTATCGTCCCGACAAGCATTAGTCCTTTGAAATTCTTTTCATCAACGTAATATACGCATGCCCGATTGTCCTTCTTTAGCTGCTGTACTCTCCTGGACGAGGTATTGGTGCTGAACCAGATTTTCTTTAGCCCTTTATGCTTTAAGTTCAACATCGCTTTGATATTCGGAAAGCCGTCATCGCCGTTAGTCCCGAGCATGCAAATAGCTGACTTCTCAACCAGCTCCAAACCCTGAGCTATAGCGTCTTGTTTGTTCGTAATCAGGTCGCCTTTATCTTTACTTTCCTCCGCACTTTTGATGGCCTTTTTCAGCGTATCTTCACTCATCTATTCACCACCTCGTACTCTATCAGGTGTAATATAGATATACTACCATATAGGAACGTCGCCGACACCATGCCTGACAGGTCGCTTTATAAAATCGGTATATACGTATATAATCAATACTGGCATGACAGCGCGTTACCCACTCATTAAAGAGATATATATGTCGCCCGATGCTCCGTGGTGTTTTGAGGCCTTCGCCGGGCGGCCTTTCAGTTTTTTCCTGGACAGCGGCATGGACCCGGCCAGGCTGGGGCGCTATTCCTTTATGGGTAGCGACCCCTTTCTGGTATTGAGGAGTCGGGGCGATGAAATTACGCTTATCAGGGATGGGGTCGAGGAGGTCAGGCGGGGCAATCCCTTTGGTGTACTGGGTGAGTTGCTGGGAATATATGCACTGGACGGCAGCCGGGCGGGGATACCGTTTACGGGCGGGGCGGTGGGATATTTCAGCTATGATTTGTGCCATTTCGTCGAGCGCCTGCCGACTACCGCCGTCGATGATTTACAGCTGCCCGAATGCTACCTGGCTTTCTACGATGCCGTCGTGGCCTTCGACCACCTGGAGAATAGAGTATACCTGGTCTCCACCGGCTTCCCGGAACTCGAAGAGGGTAAGAGGCAGCACCGGGCGGAGGAAAGACTCAACGAGTTGAAAAGTCGTGTCCTGCTCTGTCCGCCGCCATCCCCGGTTGCGCAGGCATTTTCCGGTAACAAGCTGGTGCTCAAGGCCAATTTCTCTCATGAAGGCTACCTGGAGGCGGTGGCGACCGCCCGCGAGTATATCTGCGCCGGGGATATCTTCGAGGTGAATCTGTCGCAGAGGTTCGATGTAGATTTGCCCATTCCGCCGTACGAGCTTTATAAGCGACTGCGGAATATTAATCCGGCGCCCTTCGCTAATTACTTCAACTTCGATGGGGTCAGCATAGTCGGAGCCTCTCCGGAGAGGTTTCTTAAAGTGGAGGGCGATTGGGTGGAAACGCGACCCATCAAGGGCACCCGGCCCCGCGGCAAGACACCGGAAGAAGACCGCGCGCTGGCCGATGGCCTGCTGGCCAGCGTCAAAGACCGGGCGGAAAATATGATGATTGTCGACCTCGAGCGGAACGATATCGGGCGGGTGTGCCGCTACGGCACGGTGAAGGTCACCGAGCTGGCAATCCTGGAGACGTATCCCACCGTTTTTCACCTCACCTCTACCGTGGTGGGGCAGTTGAGCGAGGGTAAAAGCCTGGTCGACCTGCTTAAGGCCACCTTTCCCGGCGGTTCCATCACCGGGGCCCCCAAGGTGCGGTCGATGGAGATTATCGACGAGCTGGAGCCGACCCGCCGCAGCGTTTATACGGGGTCGCTGGGTTACTTGAGCTTCAGCGGGGATATGGACCTGGACATCGTGATACGCACGATTATCGTCAAGGACGGGCGCGCCTGCTTCCAGGTGGGGGGCGCTATTGTTTACGACTCCAAGCCGGAAGCGGAGTACATCGAGACTCTGGACAAGGGAAGAGCGCTGATACAGGCGCTCAATCTCTCGCCGAACGGCGAAGTGGAGATAGTATCTTGATTCTGGTGATTGATAACTACGATTCGTTTACCTATAACCTGGTGCAGTACCTGGGCGAACTGGGACAGGAGCCGGTGGTCTACCGCAACGATGCCGTAACCCTGGAGCAAATAGAGTCCCTTTCGCCGGGGTATATAATTATTTCCCCCGGGCCCTGCACGCCGCTGGAGGCAGGTATTTCCAACGATGTTATCCGTCACTTCCGGGGGAAAATCCCGATACTGGGGGTTTGCCTGGGTCACCAGTGCATCGGCTACGTGTACGGGGGGCTGATTAAACGGGCGGCGCTGCCCGTGCACGGTAAGGAATCGGTAATATTTCACGATGGTGAAACCGTATTCAGGGGACTGGAATCGCCGCTCTCCGGGGGGCGTTATCATTCGCTGGTTATCGATGCCGGGTCGTTACCGGCATCCCTGGAAGTTTCGGCGAAGACCGAAGACGGTATTATTATGGCGGTGAGAAACCGGCATGACGTCGTCGAAGGCATCCAGTTCCATCCCGAGTCGATAATGACCCCGGCCGGCCACGATATCCTGTCGAATTTTCTCGAGCTTTCGGTACCCGCACGGAGGTAATTATGGAAGAGATAATCTACCTGAACGGCTCGCTGGTGCCGCGCTCGGAAGCACGTATATTCGTCATGGACCACGGGTTCTTATACGGCTACGGACTTTTCGAGACGATGCGCGCCTACAACGGTAAAATTTTTCTCCTGGAGCGTCACCTTAAACGACTGCTCGGTTCGGCGGCGGCTATCGGGCTGGGCGACTCCCTGGCCGGTGTCGACCTGACTAAAGCCTGCCTGGATACACTAAAGGCAAATCAGCTGGGAGACGCCCGCCTGCGCCTGACCGTAACCGGCGGCGAATCGGACTCCTTTCCCTGGTCGGGCGGAAAAGTCGCGCCCACTGTAGTCGTTACGGCCCGACCTTATACGCCCTTTTCGGCGGAAAAATACGAGCAGGGTTTTAAAATCGGCATCGCCACAGCGCGCCGCTGTACTCAATCATTAGTCACCGGCGTCAAGTCGTTGAGCTACCTCACCAGCGTGGTAGCGCGGAGGGAGGCTGTGGCCAGGGGACTCGACGAGGCGCTGCTCTTAAACGAAGAGGGGTATCTCACCGAGGGCGGAAGCTGCAACGTCTTTTTCGTAAAGTCGTCAAGGCTGGTGACGCCGTCGCTGGCGAGCGGTATCCTGCCGGGAATCACCCGCAACGTAGTCATAGAACTGGCTGATGAACTCGGGATAATCGTCACCGAACGCACCGTAGGGCTGGCGGTAATCAGTCAGTGCGACGAGGCTTTCCTGACCAACGCGATGATGGAGGTTATGCCGCTGACGGCGGTCACCGATAACGAGGGGAATACGGTGACTATCGGCACGGGGAAGCCGGGGGAGATTACGCGGCGGCTGATGGCCTCTTATAAAGAGAGGGTGGTAAGGGAAACCGCAAACTAGCTTCTACCAGAATTCCGTCTGCTTTATATGCTCGGTTTCCCGGATAATTTTTCTTATTCCGGCCCGCGCCTGCTTATTGATAACGGGCTCGACTTCCGATACGGGCAGGCCATCTTTATTCCTTTCCGCCTGCCACTTGACTATGTATCCCGGAACGAGGGCGCCGGCATAGTCGGCCGTACCACAGCAGGAAGCATCGACCACCGCCTCGCTAAGAATATACAGGACTTCCCGGCCGTCATACTTAAGCCGTACTTCCTTTAACGGCGTATAATGCCCGGCGATGGCATTAACATCCCGGTTCAACTTCAGGTGGGTGTATCTGGTTACCATAATCGCTCCCCGCTACGGAGAAACCTCCGGCGATTCCAGTCCCGTCGTTTCCGGCAGGCCGAGCACGAGGTTCATGTTCTGGACAGCCGCGCCGGAAGCCCCTTTGCCCAGATTATCAAAGCGCGCCGAAATTAAAATCCTTTCCTTATCGCCGAAGACGAATATGTCAAGATTGTTCGTGCCGTTGCAATCGGCAAAAGTCATAAAGCCGTTTTTCAGATAATCGTCCGGCGGATAGGGCATCACGTTGATAAAACGCTCTCCGGCATAATAATCGGCCAGAAAAGCCCGGATATCCGCGGCGGACAGGGACTTTTTCAGATGAGATGCCACCAGAGGGACGGAGATAATCTCGCCGCGGTATATGTTGAACACGGTGGGAGAGAAAACAGGCGGACGGGCCAGGCCGGCGATTTTCGTCATTTCCGGCAGGTGCTTGTGATTTAATCCGAGTGAATACGGGCGTGGGTTTTTAACATAATCGGGCGCATCCCCGTTCTCGTAGTCGGCAATCATGGACTTGCCGCCGCCGCTGTAGCCGACAACGGCATGGCATGTAACCGGGTATTCCGGGTCGACTATGCCCTTAGCGACGAGCGGATAGAGTATCGCCACAAACCCGGTGGCATGGCAGCCAGGCACGGCAATTCTTCTGGATTTTTTAATCAGGTTTCTCTGTTCTTTCTTGAGTTCGGGGAGGCCGTAGACCCACCCTTCGGTGACGCGGTGCGCGGTCGAGCCGTCTATCACACAGACCGAATCGTTCTTGACCAGGGAGACAGATTCGCGCGCGGCATCATCCGGCAGACAAAGGAACACGATATCCGCTCCGTTTAGAAATTCGCTCTTTGCTTTCGGGTCCTTGCGTTTCTCTTTCGGTATCTCGATAATCTCAATGTCTTTGCGTCCGCTCAACCGCTCGCGTATTTTCAGGCCCGTGGTGCCGTGCTGGCCGTCAACAAACACCGTCTTTTTCATCCAGTTATCCTTTCATCCCTGACGGCGTGTCCGGTGACTGAAGTAAGCCGTACTATCGGATGTTTACATAATATACGCGCCGGCTCGATTTTGGCAGGCCCGGCAACTCTGCTAATGCCCGCTCCGGTCGTAGCCATTTCCTTGTATTGTTATGTTATCCTGATGAAAAGTATAGCATACGTGTAATCTAATTCATACAGGTAGCTGGTGATGAAAAAGACGGCCTTTCTGCCGATGAGTGTCTTTTCTATCTAAATATATAAAAATTTGTGCATAATAAAATTCTCATTTGTACGTGCACGCCTCTTGACATGAGCGTAACAATAGTTTATTGTTTATAGCAAATAGCTTTGAGGGAAGGAGGAAATCAATGCAAGCATATTGCGTGAAATGTCGCGCCAAGAAAGAAATGAAAGATCCTAAAGCCATCACTATGAAGAATGGCAAGCCGGCGACGCAGGGTGTATGCCCGACCTGCGGCACCAAGATGTTTAGAATCGGCAAGAAATAAAAGCCGGTATTATAAAGGGATTTATAGATAGACAGGCTGGATATTTACTAATTCAGGAATATCCAGCCTCTTTTATTTGCGGATAGCTGATTGATTATTTAACCGGGGAAATCAGACAACGTACTTGTTGACCAGGTCTCTGGTGTTGATTACGTTGAGTTTGCGGAAGATAAGAGAGAAACGGTCTTCCAGCTCTTTCATTATCTTGCGGTGACTAGCCTCTGGGAGGTGCCATAGCTCTTTCTTAAAATCACCGAAGGCCTTCTTACGTGTCTTGTAAATGAATTGCTCCTCCGTTTCCCCGGACTTTTTCTCGTCTTTGTATTTAGTATCGATATGCTTGTATATCGTTCCCAGGAGTTCCGGGGGGAAGTTCGGGCTGTCGTATATCATGTTCTGGAAACCGGTAGCCAGGTGTACCTCAACCGCGTTGACCTGGGGGAACATGTCGAAGGCTTCATCGGGCAGGGTTGAGGCGCCGTGCTGTACCGCCCCGCCCATGCCGTATTTCTTCCGGGCCACTTCAGAAAGCTCTCGTAAGGTATTAAAGTCGATGCTGACCCGGGCAATCGAGCCGTCGGGCAGGACGACCCCGCCGTGAGACGTGCCGGTCTGCACACTGATTTTAGATATTCCCTTAACGCCTTTGTCCAGCCGTCGGCGGTAGCCGTCCATATAGGCCTCGAGGTCTTCGGTGGTGCTGTTGCCTTTGCCTATTTCACCGATTTCGCCGCCTATCGAGACGGTAACGCCTTTCGGCTCGATTTCGCGGATAAACTGCGTCATCTCCGCGGTAATCTGCGAGTTCTTTTCCTGCTGTTCTTCGAGGCCGGATTTTGATAAATCCACGAGCGTAGAGGCGTCTATATCTATATTGTAGAAACCGGCATTGACGGACTCCCGTATGAGTTCCTTGATATCACTGGTTTCCTTTTCAGGATTTTCGCGATACATTTTTCGCCTGACCTGGAAATGGTCGCCCTGGATAAAAACCGGCCCCTTGAATCCTTCGCTGATGGCGGCGGCCAGTATGCAGGAGGCATACTCCCCCGGGCTCTGCAGGGTATAACCCATTTCAGAACGGGCAATTTCAAAGATGAATGCGCCCGCCTTGTTTTCCTTGGCGGCTCTGAAAACAGCCCGGGCAACGTGGTGGGTAATGCCGCGGATATTGATAGCGGGTACGCATACATTGCTGTAGAGACCCTGGCCGGAGGCTTCGTAAAGCCCCTGAATACTGGCGGGGTAGATACCGCCGCTGCGGGCCATCTCCCGGATGACGCGGTAGTGCTCTTCACGCATCTGCGGGTCCGCCCCGAAGACGGCCAGCTCTACAAGTGTATCTATGTTATCTTTATTTTTTATGTGGCTTGATTCGGCTGGCATTTTTCTTCTTTCCATTGATTAAAATAGAGCGGCGTCCGTTGTATCTATCGGTATCGTACAGGGTGGCGGTATCGACCAGATTAAGCTTTCCGTAAATATTTTCCAGCGGGCAGGAGGAAATCTTGCCGCTATGAACACAGACCATGTTGCCGAACTTCTTTTTTACGGTAAGGTCGATGGCGGCGATGCCGAAATATCTCCCCATTCTGCGGTCGTAGGCGCAGGGGGCGCCGCCGCGCTGAAGGTGGCTCAAGTTGACGCTGCGCGTTTCCAGCTTGGTGCCTTTTTCTATTTCCCGCGCGATATAAGCGCCGATGCCTCCGAGGGCTTTATGGCCGAAGCTATCGACTCCTTCCCTTTTCACGACCTCGGTGCCGCCTTTTGGCTTGGCTCCCTCGGCTACCAGAATAATTTCGTACCTCGTGCCTGACCGTCTTCCCTCCGAAACCAGTTCGTTTACGCGGTCCATCGAGAAAGGGTGTTCCGGGATGAGAATGATATACGCCCCGCAGGCCTCGCCGCCTTCAAGGGCCAGCCAGCCGGCGGTGCGTCCCATCGTTTCCACCACGAATATTCTTTTATGGGAGCCGGCGGTAGTCCGCAGGCGGTCGACTTCTTCAACGATGACGTTCTGGGCCGTTTCGTATCCCAGGGTGTAATCCGTTTCAGGCAGGTCTTTATCAATAGTCTTGGGAATGCCGATGACATTTACGCCTTCCCGGGACATCCGGGTGGCGATAGCGAGCGTGCCGTCGCCGCCGATAGCTATGACGGCATCCAGACCGAGTCTCTCGATGTTCTCTCTTACCAGTTCCGGGCAGTTATTTTTGGGGTCGTAGGGGCTGAAACGCGATGTGCCCAGCATCGTCCCGCCGTACCTGTCCCAGGTCCTGACATCATCCGGGTTAAGGGGTGAGATATATCCGGCGGAGTTCCAGGTGGCGGGGTCGACGTTCGCCAGCCCTTTCCACCCGTCACGAATACCCATAACTTCGTAGCGGATGCCCCGCTCCCATTCAAGGCGTTCGTCCATGGCGGTTTTGACCACCCATTTCAGGGCAGGGTTAAGCCCGGCGCAGTCGCCGCCGCCGGTCAGCACACCGATTCTGCTCTTTTTCATACTATCTTTACTTTTCAGTATATCACTCTATTAAAGAGAGTGGTATAAAATACGAGCGCTGTTATTTATTATCTCCGCTTGCTCATCTTGAACCACGGGTGGAAGCTGATGATGCTGTCATTGGGTATAGTATGGTGACCGTCACTGTTCATGGCCATATCCATCGCATTGAGGTAATCGGCAATCCGGTCCGGCATAAGGAAGTGCTCGCCGACGTATTTCTTGGCCCTCTGTCCAAACGCTTCGGCGGCTTTCGGATTTTTCAGCATGTTTATCACCCGGCGCGCCGTTTTCTGCGGGGTCTCGTAAAAGTATCCGGTATCGCCGTCCCTGATTTGCAGGGGAATGGCGCCCACGTTAGCCGCAACCACCGGCTTGGCCTTCCAGAGCGCCTCGGTAATGACCAGCCCGAACCCTTCCCTGGTTGAGGGCTGCATAATGACGTTGGCCGAACGCTGGAGGGTGTTGACTTCCCTCCAGTTTTCCAGGCGGTCATCGAGTGAAAGGTGGAGTATATGAATGTCCTCGTCGTTTTTAGTGTCTTCGTAGAGATTGGCCAGTATCCGGCATCCTTCCGGGTCATCGGATGCCATGCCGCCGGCCAGGATAAGCTGGCATTTCAGTTCTTTTCTTACATAGCGGAAGGCGGCGATGGTCCTGTCCAGCCCCTTCCACGGGTCGAACCGGCCTACCTGGGTGATTGTCGGGATTTTCTTATCGATTTCGTATTTGTTCAGCACCTTGTCAATCTCCGCCTGGCTAAGCTCGCGGTTTTTCTCGGAAAGGGGGTCGATAAAGGGCGGTATGATGAAGCTGGGCAGCGGCCAGCGCGTTACGACGTAATGAGAGGCGGAGAAGATAGCAGCGTCGTAAGGCTCCATCCAGTTGGTCATAAAGTCCCACAGGCCGGGATTTTCGTCCATGGGCGCCTCTTCAATATCGATGTGGCATCTCCAGAGCCAGGTCGTGCCCGCTTTCTTGAGATGGCGGGCCAGGCCGAGGGGCTGGGGGTCGTTGACCATGATAATATCGGTATCGGGGTCGACGACATTGCTGCAGGCGCAATCGGTGATGGTGCAGTAATAAGCCCTTTCCATTTCCTGCGTAAAATTGCCTTTCATACCCTGGAGCAGGTTATGCAGTCCCTTGGTGCATTCGAAAAAATCGTCGTTGCCGCTGATAACCTTCCATTCGGTCTCGACACCGAGGTTATTCTGGAAGGGAACGGAGCTGTAAAGCATTTCCGCGACGCCGCCGCCCTGGGCGGTGGCATTTAGCTCCAGGCATCTGCATCCTTTAAGGCGTTCGGCGGCTTTCTGTACCCTTTCCATTCTTTCATTCCCGATGATGGGTGCATAGTTTTTAAGGGGCGGGGCGGTAAAGGGGCACAGGTTTAATCGCTTGCTGTAAATTACTCCATGTGCCGGGGGTGAAGCCGGTGGGTTTTCCTTGATCACATGAGGTTCCTTGCCTGCTTTCAAGCTGGTTTCTCCCTTCGTTTTAGTATTTGTTACCCTGGTGTCTATGACCATAGGTCTGTCTCCTTTTTTATTATAGAGTATTTATACGAATTATCGTAGTATGAGTGCAGTACGACCAGAATAATACTGATAGTGCCATGATAGGAGAGTTGGCGGGGACGGGCAAGGGGGTTCACACTTATAATGAATCAGGGCTAGCTAGCAAAAGAAACAGAAGAGGGTGTAAGTGGGCGGCTATCGGCTGGACTTATCCCCAAAAAGGGAGTAGAATTAAACAAATGGCTGAGGGTAAAGATGATGGCTGATTTCCATCAGGTAATGATATCCTGTTTATTTATGCAGTAAGGAAGAGCACTTGGCTCAATAGAGCCAGTGCTTTTTAAGTTAAGGAGGTAACTATAATGCAGTCAAGTATTATTGGTAAGATTGAAAAAGCCAAGCGCTACGCTGAAGAAACAGACCGGGTTACCTTCTCTGAACTTGCGGTGAAGTTCCGCGGTGAGAATAACGATTACGATACCGGCTATAAAGACGGTAAATGGAGATGCACCTGTAGTTTCTTCGCCAAGTGGGGGCTATGCGTTCATACCATGGCCATGGAAAAAATCCTGGCTAATATGCTGCCTCCGGAGGCCCGCACGACACAATATGATGTTTCCAGCCTTTCAACGGAAGGTTAACCTGAATACCGCGGGGGCTGGCCAGGTACGATAGCCTTACCTCCTGGTTCAGGACTGTTATGAAAAAACCGCTCCGGAGAAGGAATGAATTTTCTAGATAAGTTAGCGCAGGCCAGTAGGAAAAACCGGAGCTTATTATGCGTCGGGCTGGACCCCGACCCGGCCTTGATGCCGCCGGGTACCGGGGTCTTCCAGTTCAACAGGGGTATTATCAACGCCACCGCCGACCTGGTATGCGCCTATAAGCCGAATATCGCTTTCTACGAGTCGATGGGCAGCGAGGGGCTTGATATTCTTAAGCGTACCAGGGATTACATACCGGTTGATATTCCGGTGATAGTAGATGCCAAGCGCGGTGATATCGGCAATACGGCCAGAGCCTACGCCTGGGGGCTTTTCGATTATTTTAACTTCGATGCCACGACGGCCAGTCCTTACCTGGGGTTCGACTCGCTGGAGCCTTTTATAGAGTACCGCGACCGGGGTGTCATAGTTCTCTGCCGCACTTCCAACGCCGGCGCCGCCGACTTTCAGTCGCTTTCCTGCGAGACGGACGGCGGAAGTAAGATGCTTTTTGAAATCGTCGCCGAGAAGGTCAATGAGTGGAATAAATACGGCAACCTGGGGCTGGTGGTAGGGGCTACCTATCCCGATGAGTTGAAACTGGTGCGTCAGAGATACCCGGATATGCCGCTATTAATACCGGGGGTGGGGGCGCAGGGCGGTGAACTGGCCCGGGTGGTGGAATACGGCGTTGACGCCGGGCGGCAGAGGACGATAATCAACTCCTCGCGGCAGATACTCTATGCCTCCAACGGCAAGGGCTTTGCGGAGGCAGCCAGGCATGCCGCCGAGGAATTAAGAGACAGAATTAACAGCCTCCTTTGATGCTGTATCTGTAAGGATGACCTGGAATGGTTCTGGAAATTAACCTTGGTGACGTGGTTAAACTCAAGAAAGCCCACCCCTGCGGCGGCTATGAGTGGCGGGTGGTGAGGCTGGGGGCGGATATAGGCATCAGATGTATGACATGCGGTCGCCGCGTCCTGCTGGGGAGGGGAGTCTTCGAGCGCCGGGTCAAGGAGTTCGTCTCACGGGCGTAATAATGGCGGGCCGCTCCAGTGCTAAAGCAGAGAAGGATTATTACTGACGGCAGCGGTCTTCTCGGCGACTTTAAAGCGCTCCCTCTTCTGGTGCAAAATTTCGGTAATTGTCTGGCTAAGGCTGTGCGCGCTCAACGGTTTAATGAGGTATCTGACGGCCCCCATGCGCAGAGTTTTCTTACGCTGTGTCGATTCGGCGATGGCCGTAAGCACGACTACGGGTATTTTAGAAAATTCAGAATTACGTTTTATCTCGCGCAGTATTGACCAGCCGTCGGGGCCGGGCAGACGTAAATCCAGCAGTACCAGGGTGACGGGTTGCTCCCTGATTATTTCCATACCGATTTTACCGTCGCCGGCTTTAAGTACCTGATATCCCTCCAGTTCCAGCACGCGGGCAACAAAGTTCAGGATATCAACTTCATCTTCAATAATCAGTATTGTCTTGGGACTGTGTTTCTTAACCATAGTTCAATCATATCCGACCAACTTGATTAATAATACTACTGTGCGCCTATTGTGTCAAGATGGTAGACAAATGGCATATCTATAGAGTTGATAACAGGCTTATATTTACGCGTACAGTCCATAAAGTGCCACATGGGGATAGAGGAGCAGCGGTTCTCCGGGCTACTTGTCAAGATTAGATGCATAATGATATGCTATGATGAAAGTGGCGGTGTTTAGGGGTGGGGAAGGGTATTTAAAGCAAGCCTGCCAGCGTAGCTCAGGGGTAGAGCAGCGGTTTCGTAAACCGCCGGTCGATGGTTCGAATCCATTCGCTGGCTGTTTTTATTTTCAGCGGGTTTACTCCTGCCGGCCGAAGGACCACATCGCCAGGATTGTCATAATGACCCCGAAGGCCGCCATTATCATGATGTTCTCCCAGATAGTCACGGCATGGCCGAACAGGTATATGGAAAAGGGGGACTCCGGCGGGGTGCCCAGGACTACCTGTCTGATGGCGGCGACGCCGTAAGAAGCCGGGTTGATTTTCACGATGAAGCTCATCCAGGCCGGCAGGTCTTGCATTGGGAAAAAGACGCCGGAGAGAAACATCATGGGGAACATCAGCATCTGCATGATGGCCTGGAAGGCCTCCGTGGACTTGATGCGTGATGCCAGCAGGATTCCCAGCGACCCCATGGAAGCCGCCAGCAGGAACATCAGCGGCAGCAGGGCCAGGACCATCCCGACGGAAAGGGAGACCTTCACGAAGGGCGCCAGCACCAGTATCATTATGCCCTGTATTGTGGCAACCGTGGCCGAGCCTAGCGTCCTGCCCACCGCCACGGACACCCGGCTGATGGGCGCTACCAGTACCTCTTTCAGGAAACCGTACTCGCGGTCCCAGACTATCGATACGCCGGACATAAACGAGCCCATGAGCACGGATATGGCGATAATGCCGGGGTACATGAACTGGATAAAATCCACTCCGCCCGCCATCATGCCGATGCTTCTCTGGAGCCCGCTCCCGAAGATGGCGAGGAAGAATATCGGGAACAGGAGCGCGCTGAACATGCGCGCCTTGTCGTACCAGAAGCGGAGTACGTCCCGGTACCAGATTGTATATACGCCGATAAGATTGTCCATAGGTTGTTCCTAGTGGGGCATACGCCCTCCGCGACTTCGCATATGCTCTTTAATAGAGTCGCCGACCTCCTCCTCACGGATTTCCCGTCCCGTAAGCTTGAGGAAAACGTCCTCAAGGGTGGGGCGGCGCAGACTGATACTGGTTATTTCTAATCCTGATTCCTTGATAAAGCCCGGTAGGAATTCCTCTCCGTTCTCCACGGCGAAGGCGAGATGGTCGCCGTCATGTCTCACCTCGGTCTGGTAGCGCGACCTGATAGCTTCGGCGGCTCCGGTATTATCATCGGTTCTCACGGTAATAATATCCTTGCCCACCATTCGCTTAAGCTTCAACGGCGTGTCCATGGCCACCAGCTTGCCGCGGTCGATAATAGCTATCCGGGTGGCTTTTTCAGCCTCGTCCATATAGTGTGTGGTGAGGAAAACGGTGGTTCCTTCCCGCTTCTGGAGTTCCAGCACGTATTCCCAGATGTGGTTACGCGTCTGGGGGTCCAGTCCCAGTGTCGGCTCGTCGAGGAACAGTACCTTGGGATAATGCAGCAGTCCCCTGGCCAGTTCCAGGCGGCGTTTCATGCCGCCGGAGTAGGTGCGTACGAATTTGTTGCGTTTGTCCCAGAGGTCTACCATTTTCAGCACGTGCTCGATGCGTTTCTCACGCTCGGAAGCGGGCACGTGATAGACCATGGCGTGAAAACGCAGGTTATGCATGCCGGTGAGTCGGTCGTCGAGGCTGGAGTCCTGAAAGACGAGGCCGATGGAGTGGCGTACCTGGTTCTGCTGCCGGACCACGTCGAATCCATTGAGGGTAGCCTGCCCGGAAGTCGGCCTGGCGAGAGTACACAGGATATTGATGGTCGTGGTCTTGCCGGCCCCGTTAGGCCCCAGAAAGCCGAAAATTTCGCCCTGATTAACGTTAAAACTGATATCGTCGACGGCCGTCAGTTGGCCGTACTTTTTAACGAGGTTTTTTACTTCAATGATGTGTTCTGACACGTCGGTTCTATTATAGTAAAGAGCAGGCTCCCCGGATAACGGGTTTGAGTCCTTCTTTTTTTACTAACCTTTCTTTAGCTATTCCTTTCCAACGATGTCTTCAATATCGCGGCAGGCGCGGGAAACGGCGTCTTTAATGGCAGCCCATTTCTCCTGTTCCAGGTTGTGGGACCTCCGGCCGATAAGGTGCCCGAGGTTCTTGAGTTCACGGATGGTATGGTGGAATTCCTCGTGGTCGCGCGGGCCACACCATTCTTTCATGTGCCCCTTTATTCTATCTATGACGTCCTTCTGCTCTTTAAGGAAATTCTTGCCTTCTTCGGTGATGGTATAGACTTTCTTGCCGTCGTGCTCCGAGGAGCTGACATAGCCCATGTCATCCAGCATCTGGAGCGTGGGGTAGACGCTGCCAGCGCTGGGGGTGTAAAAACCGTGGAAGGTATCTTCCATGGCGCGTATTATCTCGTAACCGTGACTCGGTTTATCTTTTAAAAGATTGAGAATGACGTATTTCAGGTCGCCTTTTTCGAACAGGCGCGAATGCCGTTCAAACGGTGGAAAGTGTCTGTTGAACATAATACCCACTTTCAATGATTGATAACGATATATCGTAACATATCATAATGCGGTTGTCAATAGGGTTCTGGGGGAAATGATGCGCCTCCGGACACTCTATTTTTTCTTTACCCTGTATCTGATAATACTCCTGGGGGCTCTGTCGCCGGGGGGCGAGATATATTCTTCTTCATGCACGCCGATTATTCTATAACCGCTATCTATGATGAATCGGTGCAGCCGTTCGATAGATTTTTCTTCCTGCCCGGAAGAGCCCTGGTAGAGAATTTGAGCAACGGTGCCGTATTCCCACGTTTCTATTTTTACCTCGGGCGCGCCCACCTGCTGGGGGAGGAAGGTGGTGTCTTCGGGCACCGGCAGGCCGATAACATTTGTCCATTCCTTTAAAGGCGAGAGGTGAGCATCGGGAAAGCGAGCACGCAGTCCCCGGATTTTTAACGCCGGGCCGCCGCTTTTTTTAAAGTCGAACTTAAGGGCATATACCGCGCCGTAAAGCACCGGCAGGACCTGTGGCATTACCTGCTCCGGTACTCCCGTGGCATAAATAGCCGCCATCTTCTGGGCCGGCATTTCTATAATCTCCGGCTCGTTTCTTGCCGGCTTTCCTGGCGCCATCCGTTTGTCTCCCCCGGCATCGTGGCCGCGTGCGATTGCTTATTTTGTATCATAATCAGCTATATATCTGCAACTATGGTTGTATCTTTATCGGGGTGGTGATATTAAGCAAAACGATATGTTGTAATATATTTTAAAACATTGTATAATATGCGTAATTTTAACTTTTCCGACCCGGTAATACATTATTCAAGCAGACCAGCGGTTGAATTTTAACTATATATTGCGGCATCCCTCTTCAGGCGCAAGACGATTTTGAAAGGACACGACAATTACACAACCGGAACCTAAGAAACGCTCATTTATCTGGAGTTCACTGCCGTTCTTCATAATCGCTCATGCAGCGCATCATTTTATAATGGCACTCCAGCAGCCTTTGTTCCCCTCCATGCGTGATTATTTCCAGATAGAGACATATACCAAGGCTTCGACTATACCGATGGCTTTTGCTCTCGCCAGCGCCACGGGACAGCTGCCGGCCGGCTGGTTCGCCGACCGCTACGGGCCGATTCCCCTGATTATGATCGGCACTCTGGGAGTAGCTGTAGCCGGCGTGCTTGTCGGTCTTTCCGCCAACTTCGTTATGTTGCTGGTTTTCCTGATGGTGATGGGGCTCTTATCCGGGGGGTATCACCCGGCGGCAACGCCGCTCATATCGGCATCGGTCGACCCGAAGCAACGCGGCCGGGCGCTTGGATTTCACCTGGTCGGCGGTAATGCGGCATTTTTCGTGGCGCCGATTATCGCTGCCGCCATAGTCGGCATATTCGGAGAGCAAAGCGGATGGCGGTATTCGTACATTATCCTGGCGATACCGACGGTCGTGTTCGCCATGATTTTCTATATTTATCTGGTGCGGCGTGGTGGAAAAAGCCACGTGGCGACGGTGAAGCAGAAGATTACCGAGGAAAGCCCGCCGCAGCCGGGATACAAACGGCGACTGATTGCCTTTTTAACGATGATGATAGTCGGCGGCGGTATCGGAATGTCGGTCATTCCATTCCTTACTCTGTATATGACGGACGAACTGGGGGCGTCGAACGCGATGGCCGGCGGGCTGATGGCCATAGTTTTTTCCTCGGGGCTATGGGCGGGCCCGGTCGGCGGCTTTATCTCCGATAAGATAGGCAGCATCAAGGTGATTATCGCCACGGGACTTGTTTCCGGGGCGCTGATTTACGCCTTTAAATTCGTGGAGCTCGGCCCCAGCCTCTACTTTGCCCTGTTTCTCCAGGGTCTTAATATGGCCCTGCGCATGCCGGTAACCGAGGTATTTATCATGACCCAGGCGCCGGCAAAGCACCGCTCCAAGATTTTCGGCATTTACTACTCCACCATGCAGTATACGGGGGCGATATTCGTGCTGCCCGGCGGCTATCTGCTGGAGAGGTTCGGCTTTGACACGATGTTCACCTGGGCGGCAATCGGGGTTACGATTGTGGCGATAATAACCGCGTTCTTTATATTTGACGCCAAGGACCACTATCAGGCCAAAACACAGGTTTCGTAGTCGCTTATTGGTTACCCTCGCCCTTTATCAGCTTCTCCCCGTATTCCAGCAGGACTTTTTGGCGTTCCGGCGGGATGTTCTGCGATTCCAGCCAGGCTTTCAGGGCATCGAGGGGTTTTATATCCTCGGCGGCGCGGTCGCCCAGTCGCAGGCGCGTCTCGCGGTGTATTTCGCGGGCAACGGTGGAGTAGTGGGCTTCTTTCAGGGCGTCCCTGATTTCGCTGTTACGGAGCTGTCCTTCCAGCGATGACGGCAGGTCTATTTTCAGGCGCACGACGGCATCCCTGATGCCTGTTTCCTTCCCGGCAATCGCCCGCAGCACGGTGGCGGTGGGGTCCAGGTCGTCCGCTTCCGGGGCTGCATCTATGGTGAGAAAGCGGCGGACGTTAACGGGGTGGAATTCAAAGGATACCTGCCTTTTACCGCCGGCCGGGTCCGGCTCTATTTCTACCACGCAGAACCCCTTTTCCTCGTTTTCCTCGCCGAAGTCCACGCGCTCCAGGCTGCCGGGATACACCACCGGCGGGTTTTCGGACAGTACCTGGTGCTTGTGAATGTGCCCCAGGGCCACGTAGTCGAAGGCCGGCAGGGCTATGTTGCTGATTAAAACGGCGGGCTCCTGCCCGATGGACATCATGCTTTCCGAGCCGACTTTAGCCCCGGTGACCCAGACGTGGGCGGCCAGCACGGCGGGCAGGGAGGTGTCGAGGGCGGCGGCTTTTTCCGATATAACCCGCGTGAGAGCTTCCTGCATCTTCACGTTAACCTGCTTCAGGTTGAGGTTTTTATAGTCCTCACGATTGAGCAGGGTGCTGCGCCTCAACCAGGGCACGGCGACCACCTGCACGGCGCCGGCGGCCGTCGGGATTTTATAAACTTTGGGCTTGTTCGAAGAAACATAGATATTTTTCACCGCCAGCGTATCGAAAATTTCGGTGGTGGTGGCCCGCCAGCTGGCATTGGGCATATCGTGGTTGCCCGCGAGGAGAAATACCGGTATGTTGCCGGTGGCCAGGCGGTTGATGCGTCTGGCGAACTCACGCTGCTGGGTCTGGCTGGGCTCGCGGGTCTTGTAGGCGTCGCCGCAGAACAGGACGAGGTCTACCTTGTTTTCCAGGGCGTAGTCCACCAGCTGGTCGAGGGCGGCCAGAAAGTCGCTAAGACGCGAGGACAGCCCGGTATCAGGGTCGATTTTACCGTAGTTCTCCACGCCGAGGTGCAAATCCGCAAAGTGGATAATTTTCATATTTTTTATTATAACAGAGTCAGGACTTCCCGTAATGATGATATCACCGGCCCCTGCCAGTCCGTTTCACGGTCGATGAAGTGGGTATCGTCGGACTCACCGGGGTCGCGGATTAAGACCGGGTGCATCCCGACCTCCAGCGCGCCGGTAAGCTCGCGGCTGCTGCCGTCGCCGATATACAGGCAGTCCCCCGGCTCGATGCCCAGTTGTACGGTGGCCATTGAATAAATGTGAGGGTCTGGTTTTTTAATTCCGGCCACGCAGGAAAAAACGGTGACATCGAAAAGCGAATGAAAGGGTGTGTCCCCCCAGACGCCGGGGATTTCGCAGGTACAGTCGCTGATTAGCCCCGTTTTATATCCGGCCTTCTTCAAGTGGTCGAGGACTTCTATGGCGCCTTCCCGCGGAATAATCGAGCGCCTGGTATAATCCGTCCTGACGCGAACGGCATCTTTTATTTGTGAATCGTTTATCGCAGGATTTAATTTTAAGGCGAGGTTACTGACGGCGTCTCCGGTGGTGGCAAAGACCCCGGTGGCGCGCTGGTCGAACGCCTCTCCCCAGAGGCGGAGGAACTCATCGGGCGGGACGGAGAGGATTACGGCCATTTCCGTAAAAACGGCGGCGTACTCGCTGCGGGTAAAATTTTCAATCAGCGTCCCGAAAAGGTCGAAGATGACGGCTTGATATTTCATACCGCGCCGCCCGGTTTCCTTTCCGTGAAACAGAAAGTATCGTCGGAGCGGACGGGCTTGAATCCCTGTCTCTCATACAGGGAAGCCGCGGGGTTGATGTGCATATAGGTCAGTCTGGTTACCAGTCCGGCGCGGTCGGCCTTTTCCAGCACGCCTTTGAGCAGGTACGACCCGATGCCTTTGTTCTGGTATTCCGGCAGGATATAGAACTGACCTATTTCTATGCGTTCCTCGTTTTCAGATATATACATCGTGCCGATGGGCTCGTTATCATACAGGATTACCCTGGGTCTCCTGTCCGGCCATTCCCGCGCGTGGAAGTCCCGCTGTACTGCTTCGTCCCAGCCCCATTTCCGGGTGATATATTCGCCCATGGCGGCTTTCTTGACCCGGTAGCTGAACTCGCGGTGGGATTCTTCGGCGGGGATTAGTTTTAATAAAGAGAAATCAATCATTTTTAGAATTAATAGACCTCACCCCCTTAATCCCCCTCTCGAAGGTAATTCTTGGAAGGATAAGAGTTTATGAGCCTCCCAATTTACCTGGCTTCTACGCGTTCCGTTCGGACGGTATGCACTCAAGCTCCTGTCCCGAACTCTCGTAGCGACTGAGTCTACGCTTCGTCCGAGTTCACGAGCGATCTCATCGTATTGTACTCCATCCCGGCAAAGTTGGTAAAGATGTTCATCTTCTTCCCGGGTCCACTTCTGCCAACGGTTAATGTTGCTCTTTACTCTGCGAAGATTCAACCGTCGCGCCCTCAAAGTAATCGCCTTCCAGGTTCGGTTGGTGAGAGCGGCCATCAGGATATCTGTTGAGGATGATGGATACATCATTCTAAGTAACCCATCTTCTTCTTCCGTCCAGCGTCTCTCTAGCTTGCTGTTCGATATAGGCCGGTGGATAATAACTTTCTGCTGGAAACCCACCTTCCAAATAATGGTAGCTTCGATATCCTGGCTACCCCGAAGTTCGACAGTTTCTATTAGTAGCTTCAGCAACTGGTTACGCGAGGTGAGCGAATATGTGTACCAGTTATTGATGAGACCCTTAAGAAATTCTCGTACTTTGTTATAGTCGATAGCCGTTGTACTGCGGGGAGTGGGTCTTGATTTGATACCCTCTAGCTGTTCCTGGGCTTTCCTGATCATATTCCAGTAGAACTCTTCCTTCTCTTTATCCACCAGGCCGGTAGGGCTGTCAACACAACAGAGGAGTAAGGACTGCCACTTACTGATTTCTCCTTCCAGCTTCTTGACCTGTTGTTTAGCTTGTCTTTCTTCTAGTTTCGGTCGGTCATTCTCTGACTCCAGTTTAGCTAGTATCTCCTCCGTAAAAGGAGTGAAATCAAGCTGTCTTAGTACCGTGGTTGTTAGCGGCTCGTCAAGGAAGCGTCCCGTAATGTCAAAACATACACTTCCGCCCTCCTGAACATAGTCCCGTTGACAAACGTAGCGTCCCTTGGCATTCAAGCTGGCAATATTGTGAGGTTCGGGATGGTTCATGCAGCGAAGAAGGCCTGACCATTCCATGGGTTCGAAGTTGATGGCCCTACCCTTCGGCTTTTTATTATTGTTAGCGAGCTGCCATGCTTCCAGAAACAGCTCTTTCGGGACTACCGGAGAGTGATTGTCCACGATTGGCTCAGTGTCACCCCATTGCCATACTCCGATCATCTTGGGATTTGTGGCCAGCCCCCTTATAAGGGTCGAGGTTATTTTATAGCCCGTATCTGTCCTTGGGCAGCTACGCAGGCTGGTAAGTCGCTCCATGTATTGCAGATTTGGCGGGAAACAAGGGAAGGTCAGACCGTCCAGAGCCCTCAATGTTTTCAAACGGCTGCCGCCCTGGTTAACGTATTCTTCAAGAACCTGCTTCACTATCTCAGCGTGGGGCAGATAGGGCTCCATTCTCCTATACTCAAATTCGCCATTCGGCTTCCTTCCGGTTACCGGCAAGAGAAAACCGGGGGGAATCGGTTCACCCACGTATTCCCCACGGCGGGCTTTCTGCAACTTACGGCGGAACATACGGCGGTTCATTACTCTCAGTTCACCGATGGCATCCTCGAACTCTTCGGCAAGATAGTCCCAATCCCGCTCGACGGCCGGGTTCCAAACTCCTTCTGGGGTCCTGATACGGCACTTGTTTTCCTTTAATAGTTTAAGAAGTTGATAAGGCAGAATCCGGTCTTTATCGCGGGAGAGGCGACTTACTCCTTCGGTCAGGTACACCGCCCCGACCGTTCCTTCCCTGACACGGCGCTGAAGCTCGGTTAGCCCCTTACGGTCTTCGAAAGAGAGCTGGCCGGATATCCCTAGGTCCGAGACATCGACGGTAACCTCGCCGCCCGACCATATTTTCTCTGCCGCCGGTACTTGTTGGAGGGAAATCAACTTTATTTCTACGTCATCGGAATTGAGGTTAGTATTATAGCCGTCTTTTATGGCCAGGTCCACCAGACGAGCAATCTCCCGGACAGACTCACGGCTGTCCCTGACCTGTCCCGGGCTTGAAAGCCGCCCGTAGATGAAGGCATGCTTATAGGGGAGGCCCCTCAGTTCTCCCTCATCAGGGCTTTTTCGTTCCCGTTTTCTGGAATTAATTAAATCCTGTATTGTCAGCATAGCTTCCCTCCTTCATCATCTGCACCAGTATTTTCGAAACACTCGTAACTTCCTGCATCGGGATAACCTTTAATCTCCCGGCAATCCAAACAAGTAAGTCAATTATCGTTTCGGGTAAATTATCGATTACGTTGCTGATTATTTCTATTTGTTTTGCATCAAGTCCGTCACCACTGAGTGCTGCTAGAGCTGTTTGCTTGCACGTTCCCCATTCCGGTTTCATTTCGGGAGTGTAGAAACACTCATTCAAAATCCGGTGCAGGGAATATTCACTGGTGTCCCCGAATCTGCTTATAACCAGAGGATATAGTTTTTCGGCGAGGACCAGGCACATCAGATCTGTTATCCGTTCCTCATACTGTTCTCCCATAGCTTCGATCCTGGCGTACTGCTCCTGGTTATACTGTGTTATTTCCTTGAATTCCTCCACAGAGGCGCCACTATCGATAACTTTGAATTTTACTCCACCAAATAAATCTAATAGCTTCGCTTGTGTGTCCATATTGACCTCCTTAGCAACAAACGGTGGGCCAACCCCGCCTTTTTCATTATAAAAATCCTCCTTACGCGAGCCCTTGGATTATGACCGGCGTCAATTCCATCTTAAACGGAGAAGTTTATATTAACAAATCAATTGACGACGGAAAAATCTGGCTGCTACATTAAAGAGCGTACATAGGTCGTCTAATATCTTGATAAATCAGATAATTACTCTTTATTCCTCACACCATTTTTTGAAGCTAATTTTTGCTATTTTTGCGAAAATCAATTAAATAGTTTCATTTATCACGCTTGTAAGGAGATTCGCCTGGGTTATTCTCGACGCTCCTAGTAATAATACTCTTTGATGAAATTGTCGACCTCTTCTTCTGCGATGTAGATTTTGTTTCCTGGACCATATCTTATGGATTGAAGTCCGTCCTCAGTGACCCAGCGCCGCACCGTGTTCTCATGGAATCCGTATCTGCGAGCTATCTCTCTTACCGACAACATCTTGATGGTTCCACGAGGGACAACATTCTTACGCCGACGCGGCCTTTCCAATCGACGCATGTCACTATTGTTATCTATATCATTATTGGGGGCAGGTCACAATCCGTCTTTCACCGCCTGAACAGGTCATTTACTAGCAGATTAGATTCCCGCTGGTGTATTAGGCATCATTATTCTGGCAATAATTGGGACAAGGTGGCGAGTTAGATAGTAGTTAGTCCTGTATAAAAACTCATAAGGGCAAGACAGTTAGAACGCCATTAGTTAACGAATACAGCGTGATACAATAAAAATAGTACTTGCAAATAAATGAAAAGTATGCATATTATTGTCTGATGAGACAACTCAAAGCTAGAATGTATACTAGCGCTAGCCAATAATGTACGTGAAACAAGCATGAAAAAGTACCTATTGGTATCTAAATCCACATTAATGACATTAAAAGGGTACGCTAAAGCCCACAAAGTGTCATTAAAATACTTTACAGAGCATTTAATTGCCGCCGGACTTGAATATGCAAAAGACCCACAGTTACGAAAACAGTTTACTGAGGTGTTTCTGCAGAAATTGCCGGGTTTCCAGTATGTCATCAGTCAAGGAGATAAAAAATACTTGGTCGTATCGGTTGATACGCACCAGAGAGTGGAGGTTTTTGCGGGGAAGGAAGGATTAAAACTTACAGAAGCAACAATATGTCTAATATTTATGGGTCTTGCATACACCATCACAGGCGACCCAAAACAGGATCCGCGATTCAAACAGATCATGGAAATTAGCCAAATGCTAGTGGATAATTGGGAAAAACAACATGGGATTTCTGTAGAGCAATATTACGGACCTGGACTAAAGAAAAAGGTGGAGGAGCATGCTTTAAAGATGGTTCGTGGCCAAGCTTATGTC
>CAYPDM010000014.1:0-19589 GCA_964409485.1 uncultured Dehalococcoidaceae bacterium
GACTGCTCGTTGGTGCGTTAGTGACGGGGTTCCTGATGGCGGTGATGATGGCCAACGCAGGCGGCGCCTGGGACAACGCCAAGAAGTACATCGAGGCGGGGGCCTGCGGCGGCAAGGGCAGCGATGCCCACAAGGCGGCGGTCTGCGGCGATACGGTGGGCGACCCCTTCAAGGACACGGCCGGGCCTTCCCTTAATATACTAATCAAGCTGGTAGGAAAAGTGGCCGTGATATTCGGCCCCGTTTTCATCACTTTGATAACCTTTTAAACAGTTATTTTTGTGCCATAGAAGCAGTCCCATCCGGTAAAAGATAGACAACCGGGGGGCTGCTTCTCTATATTATATATAAGAAATAACGTGAAAAGCGAGGTAACGACATGGATGATTTGAAAGACAAAGTTGCCGTAGTTACCGGCTCCGGCCAGGGAATCGGCAGGGCCATCGCCATTGCCCTGGCTGAAAAAGGCGTTAAAATAGTCACCAATAACCGCCGTCCGGGCTCTACCGGCAACGCCATATTAACCGACGAACAGGTGGCGTCGCTGAACAGGGAAAATAGAGAGTTGTTTTTAAAAGAGACCGCCTCCATCAGCGGCGACGCTGAAACCACCGCGAGGACAATCCGGGAAAAGGGCGGGGAAGCCGTGCCGTTCTTCGGAGATATCTGCGATTTTAACGTCGCCGCAGCGCTTGTCCGGACAGCCGTAGACAGCTTCGGCAGGATAGATATCCTGGTAAACGTGGCCGGGTCCTTCGGGTTCAGCCCCGTCGAGAGAATGACAGAAGAGCTCTGGGACAGGGTGACGACGGTCAAGATAAAGGGCTATTTCAACTGCATACGCCATGCCCTGCCGCACATGATAAATCAGAAGTGGGGACGCATTATCAACTGCACGTCCAAGGCTTTTAACGGCGATATTATCAAGCACGCCGGATACTGTGTCGCCAATGCCGGAGTGGTGGGGCTGACCCGGCAGGTGGCCAATGAGATGTACGAACACGGCATCACCTGCAACGCTTTTTCACCGTGGGCCAAGACGAGGGCATCTTATGATTTAGGCCTGTACGCTCAAATAGTGGATGAAGCGGATAATCCCTTTATCATAAAATTGCCGCAGGCCGCTTCGGACGACATGGTAAAGATAACTCCCGACCCCGAATATATAGCCCCGTTTATCTGCTATCTTGCTTCAGATGCCGCCGCGAGTATCAGCGGCTCGGTATTCAGCCTCGGGGGGAACAGTATCGGGCTTTACTCGGAGCCGGAAACAGCCAGGAGCCTTACGAAGTTCGGGGAAGGCCCCTGGACAGTAGACGAACTGACGCAGCAGGTGCCGCGAGGTCTGCTGGCGGGATACCAGGCTCCCGCCGCAAACCCGAGGTAGCATCCCGTCATGGCGAGGAGCAGAGCGACGAGGCAATCTCATAGATGCATTTACAGCGATGTTAAGATATTGCTTCGCTACACTCGCAATGACGATTGTATTATTGTCTATTTAGGTGCGAAGATAGACGACCTCGGTTTTTTCTCCATTTCTTTAACGAGCTTGTCAACGGGGCCGTACATCATGCAGATGGCCTGGCAGTGTTTGACGCAAGCGGGAAGCTCTCCCTTTCCCGTCCTTTTCGCGCAAAGGTCGCAAAAGCGGGTGGTGATGGGGATAAAATCCACGTGGACTTTATCCGGACTCACCGTAACGAGCTCATCGACCCTGATGCCGCACATACCATCGGAGAAGTTATGCTCCTGCTTGCAGGCGACCTCACAGGCATGACATCCGGTACAGTAATCGTATTCTATAAATAAGCCGTTTCGGGGCATGGCTACTCCTTTCAATCTTTAATCTTGGTAATGCGGCACAGGGCGGAGCGGTAATCCGTCCCGCCGAAGCCGGACTTGCCCTGGTTGCCCATGGAAGTCAGGTTATTGATATTATAGTCCCAGGTTCCGTAGAGGTTGGGCTCTTTACCGTCGGTCTCCGGCAGCCACCAGCCGTGGGGGGCGGTAATGACCATGGGATGAGCGGTGGGCGTGACCTTGGCCTTCATCTTGATTTTACCCCTCGCATTCTCGATATAGACCCATTCTCCGTTGCTGACATCGAGTTCTCCGGCTGTCTTATCGTTGATTTCAAACTCGGGGTCGGGGTCGAGTTCCCGCAACCACGGAATCATGCGGTGTTCCGAGTGGAAGAAGACCGGCGAGCGGCGTCCCGTCGTCAGTATCAGCGGGTATTTCTTGCAGAGGTCGGGGGTGGCCACGGGGCTTTCCCTGGGTTCTTCGTAATAAGGCAGCGGGTCGAGACCCCAGCCTTCGTACCTCGTGGAGTAAAGCTCAACCTTGCCTGAGGGCGTATCGAAGCCGGGCTGGCCGTCGCCGCGCAGCAGGCCTTTCTGGTAGCGGTAATAGGGTCGGGTGGGATGCCCCTCCGGCGGGTATTCCCAGCAACCTTTGGCCTTCAACTTCTCAAAGTTGGTGTTGCCGTCCTTCAAACGGTCGTCGATAAGCTCTCTTACCGTATTGTATTTAATGGGATTGGTGGCGAGTCGCTTGGCCATCTCAAGGTTTATTTCCCAGTCGGACCTGGACTCGTCCACGCCGTCGATGGCTTTAACAGTTACGCCGAGGGGCTGCCACCATGAGCGGAAGCTCTCTTTCTCGCAGAAGGTGGCGGCGGGGAGAAAGATATCGGCCAGGGCCATGCTGGTGGGATTCTGGAAAAGGTCGACAACCACGACGAAATCCAGCTTCTTCATGGCTTCATAATGCCGCCTGGGGTCGGCAGCCTGACCGCCGATGATGTTGGATGTCTGTATCCAGGCGGCCTTAACCTCATAGGGTTTGCCCGTTTCCATCTGCTCGATAAGGATATCGGGCTGCACCCAACCTCGGAAGCCCTTAATCATGGGGTAATCGTTAGCGCCGATTCTTTTTTCGTTGAGCTTCTTGACCAGCTCCTCTCCGTACAGCTTGGTAAGCTCGGCGGAGCTGAAGGGATAGGTGGTAACGCCGTGCGAGTTGCGGGCGATAACGTTGCCGCCCGGATTATCTATGTTACCGGTGATAGCCCAGAGATGGTTGATGGCCTGGGCGACCACGCTGCCGGCGGGCATAGCATCCACCGGCTCTCCCCACTGGATAGCCGAAGGCTTATTTTTAGCGTAGAGTCGGGCGGCTTCTCTAATGAGGTCGGCGGGCACCCAGGATATTTCTTCGGCCTTTTCCGGCGTATATTCCTGTACCCGCTCCTTCAACTCGTCGAAGCCATAGCACCATTTTTCAACGAATTCCTTATCGTAGATGCCCTCGTTGATAATGACGTTGAGCATGGCAAGGGCGATAATGCCGTCGGTGCCGGGTCGGTTCTGCAAATGCACCTCCGCGCGACTCGTAAACCAGGTGGAACGGGGGTCGATAACGATTAATTTAGAGCCGCGCCTCATGCAGTCGATAATCCAGTGGCCGTAGAAACCGTCGTGACAGCCGGCGGCCGGGTTCTGCGCCCAGAGAATAATATACTTGGGCGGTGTCCACTCCGGTGAATCATAGCGTTTCTCCAGGAACTGCGAGCAGTCAGCGACACAGTAGGCGCCCTGGGTAGCGAACATGGCCCCCAGCCTGGGAGTGTAACAGGCATGACCGGCCAGTCCCACCTGCACCCAGTTCGGGCTGCCGTACGCGTACATTAAAAAGGTAATCGGCCCGCCGATATCACGGCCGGTACCCTGGCAGAAAATTACCGATTCCGCGCCGTGTTTTTCGCGGATATCTTTGAATTTTTTCTCGATAGTGTCGAGGGCCTCATCCCAGGTAATACGCTCCCACTTCCCCTCGCCTCTTTTCCCCACCCTCTTTAATGGGTGAGTAACGCGGTCGGGGTGGTACATATACTGCGGAATCGCCAGGCCTTTGGGGCAGAGCCTTCCCAGGTTGAAGGGATGATTGTTATCACCCTCTACCCTGACTACTTTGCCGTCCTCGACATATATCTCACAGCCGCAGCCCCCGTGCGAACCGCAACCCGCCGACCACATGGTAGAAATAACCTTGCTTTCCTTACCTTTCGCCATGCGTCATCTCCTTTCCGCAAATAAAAAATTACAACAATCGACAGTAAAATTCTAAAGGTTATTGAACGTGCGTGTCAAATTCAGGGAATCAATGCCGTATCCGGCGGGCACTTTACGCTGGACTATATTTTCTGATAAGATATACAGGGAAGAAATGAGCACTCATTTTCAGCAGCAATTTTACCACCGCTATCAAGTCATGAAATCCGCGATTACTTCATTCTAAATATTAGCAAAGGAGATGTTCGTATGGCAGAGAAGAAAAAAGCCGTAATCGTCGGCGGAGGAACGAGTAAATTCGGGGTGAGGCAGGCCCACCTGCTCGACATGGTGCAGGAGGCGATGAAAGCCTGCTCCGATGATATTCCGGCACTGAAACCAATGGATATCGACGGCCTCATCATCGCCACCACCATGGCGGGGAGACATTCATCCGCGCTCAACACCGCCCCTCTGGTAGTGCACCGACTTGGCCTATCACCGACTTCCATCTGTATCCGACTCGACACACTCTGCGCCGGTTCCAACTCCGCTATCATCGTCGCCAAGGGTCTCATAGAAAGCGGCATTTCCGAGGTAGTGCTGGTAACGGGGGCGGAAAAGGTTTACATGCCCCAGAGATGGGAGACCAACTTCACGCAGCTGGCAGTCAACGACCATGACTGGGATTCGGCCATGGGTCTGGGAGTGCCGCCGCCTTTCTTCGCCATGATTGCCAAGATGCACATGAAACGCTACGGCACGACCAAGGAACAGATGGCCCATATATCCGTAACCAACTATAACTATGGCACGGATAGTCCCAATGCCCATTTCGGCGGCAGGTCACTGACCATGGAGGAAGCGCTCAACGCTAGGATTATTGCCGACCCCTTCGGCCTTTACGACTGCTGCCCGCTTTCCGACGGCGCTTCTGCGGTCATTATCGCCTCGGAAGAAAGGGCCAAGGAACTCACCGACAGGCCTCTAGTCTACCTGCGCGGCACCGGACAGCACGCCACGCACAGCATGTCTTCCGGCTGGCCCGGCGATACGCTGGCCGAATGGCCCCACCTCAAGAAAGCCCGCGAAGTGGCTTTCAAAAACGCCAAACTCACCCCCAAGGATATCGATGTCGCCCAAACACACGATTGTTTCACCATCTCCGAGGTTATCGAGCTCGAAGAACTGGGCTTCTGCAAGAAGGGGGAGGGTGGCGCGTTCGCGGCGTCGGGCGCCATCAACATGGGAGGTGAAATCCCGACCAATACCGACGGCGGCCTCCTCGTTTACGGACATCCCTTCGGGGCGTCAGGCGCGCGCCAGGCCATTGAGATACTAAAGCAGTTGCAGGGTCGCGCCCTCCACCAGGTAAAGGACGCCAGTTTCGGTCTTACCCACAACTTGAGCGGCACCTGCGCGCAGCATACCGTAGTCGTCTACGGCAAAGAGCCCGTTAAATAGACAGTTACCCAGATTTACATAAGGAGAAGATAAATGGCTGAATTACAGAAAGTAGAGACAGTAGGAATACCGGCCCTGGAAGGCAAATATATAGGTGAAATGGATATATGGCCGTTCGAGTGCCAGGAATTTAACAGGCTCTACCCGTTTTTCGATAATCTACGGGCGGGCAAGTTTACCACCACCAAGTGTAAAAAATGCGGTCATATCGGCTTTCCCCCCGGCGTAATATGCACCAAGTGCTGGTCCGATGAGCTGGAGTGGGTGGAACTACCCCAGCGAGCGAAAGTAGTGACATTGACAGAAACACAGGCCGGCGCTCCCGCCGGTTTCCCGTCTCCGTTAATATTAGCCTGGCTTACCTTCGGCGAGAAAAGCCCGCTGAAACACCTGCTGGGACGTATCGTCAACTGTAAAGAAGGCGAACTCAAGGAAGGGGACGAGGTCCAGTTTGTGGTCTTCGATGTTCCTTCTCACCCGATTGAGGTCAAGAAGGAAACCAAAGTATGCGACAGGGTTTTCTACGCCTTTGAACCTGTGAAAAAATAAGCTCGACTTACCGGATAAATAGCGACGGAAAGGGGCTGTAAGCCATGAAAGAGATTAAGAACGTTACCGTGCTCGGAGCGGGCGGTATGGGCGCGCAGATAGGCGCCCTGGCCGCCGAAGCCGGTTACAGTGTAAAACTCCGCGATATCGAGGATAAATTCCTGGAGAACGGCCGCAAGATAATAGAGGCCAACTACGATAGAAGAATCAGCCGGGGCAGACTGACCGAAGCGGCCAAGAAAGAGTACATGAGCCGCATGACCTTCCTCGTGGACATCAAAGAAGCGGTAAAGGACGCCGATATCGTCATCGAAGCGGTGCCGGAGATAATGGACCTGAAAAAGAGCGTTCTGAAAGAGGTCAGCGCGCTGTGTCCGGACGACTGCGTTTTTGCTACGAATACCTCTTCGTTGAGCATCGCCGAGATGTCGGAGGCCGGCAAGAGGCCGGAAATGGTCGTGGGCACGCATTATTTCAACCCGCCCCATCGCATGACCCTGCTGGAAATCGTGCACGGTACCAACACCAGCCAGGAAGCCATCGATATAGCCGAAGAAGTCGCCTTAAAGATGGGACGCGCGGTAGTCCACGTCAAGGACGTCCCCGGGTTCGTCGCCAACCGGATATTCTGCAACATGTCCAACGAAGCCGACTGGGCGCTGGCGCAGGGAGAAGCCAAAAGCCCCTTCGAAGTAGATTCGGCGATTAAGTACAAACTGGGACTGCCGATGGGCATGCTGGAGCTCCAGGACGCGCTTGGCGGCGGTTCCGTCGATACGCAGTTTCACGTCATGGAGTACTTCGGCGAGACCATGGGAAAGAGCTACGGCCCCGGCCCCGTACTAGCAAAGCTGTTTAAAGAGGGGAACTACGGCAAAAAGACCGGCAAGGGCTACTACGACTGGTCGGAAGGCAATACCAACGAAATCCCCATGAATGCCGGTTACGACTTCGACCCGATACGCGTGCTGGCGACGGCCGTCAACGAGGCGGCCAAGCTTATCGAAATGGACGCCACCACCCGCGATGAAATCGATACCGCCGTTCTCCTCGGCCTCAACTACCCGAGGGGCATCCTCCGCATGGCGGACAGCACCGGTCTCGACAGGGTTCTGGAAGAACTAAATCGACTCTATAATAAATACGATAAGGAAGACAGATACAAGGCGTCTTCCGTCATCACCAAACTGGTAAAACAGGGGAAGCTGGGACGCCAGACCGGCGCGGGCTTTTACTCCTACGGGCCCGGAGAGTACGAGTTCGTCAAGCTGGATATCAATAAAGAAACTAAAGTAGCCAGATTGATTCTGAATCGGCCCAACCGCGCCAATGCCTTTAATGCCGACTTTATGACGGAGATAAACAAGGCGCTCTGCGAGCTTGAGAAGAACGCCGATGTCCGGTGTGTGGTTATTACCGGGGCCGGCGCGAATTTCTGCGGTGGCGCCGATTTTGCGGCTTTTGCCTCCGGGGAAATGGACGCCACCTTCAACTTCAGCGAAGCCCCCCACGATGTTTTTACAAGAATCGAGACCTATCCCAAGCCGGTTATCGCCGCTATCAACGGCCCGGCCATGGGAGGCGGACTAGAGCTTGCCCTTTCCTGCGATATCAGGATAATGAATAAAACGGCTGTGGTACGCCTCCCCGAGCTTAACCTGGGGCTTTTCCCCGGGGCGGGCGCCACGCAGCGTCTCGGCCGTCTGATAGGCTGGGCGCGGGCTAAAGAGATAATTCTCCTGACCGACCCGGTCGATGCGGACAAGGCCCTGGCATGGGGGCTGGTAAGCTACGTTGCCGGCGGGGATGAGTTCACCAAACTCGTCGACGACACCGCGGCGAAACTGGCTAACGGGGCGCCCCTGGCACAGAAGCTGGTTAAAGGCCTCATGTATTACGGCGCCCAGGCAGACCAGCGCACGGCGCTATATCTCGAAGCGGCTGCTTCCGGCGATATCGCCTCGACTAAAGACCTGAACGAAGGCATCACCGCCACGAACTACCGCCGCACGCCTAAATTTACCGGCAAATAAAGTTTCTTAAATGTCATTGCGAGCGCAGCGTGGCAATCCCGATGCAATACTTGGTTAGAGATAGAGATTGCCACGGGCTCTCGCCCTCGCGATGACAAAACGTTGTTAGATAGGAGTATTCAGTGGACTTTAAGTTCACTCCGGAGGAAGAGGCCTTCCGCAAAGAAGTCGCCGCTTTCCTGAATAGAGAAGTACCGGAAGAATACCGCAAAAAGCGGATGACCTTCTTCGATATGTCCGCCCGGTCCGACTGGATAAAAGTCCACCGTGAAATGGCGGAGAAGCTGGGGGCAAAGGGGTGGATTTCCCGCCACTGGCCGAAGGAATACGGCGGTCGGGATGCCTCTCCCTTTCACCGTCTCATCCTCCGTGAAGAGCTGGCCCGCTATCATTCTCCCGGCTATGACTCCATCGGCGCGGGAATAGTCGCGCCGGCGCTCATGCTTAAAGGCACCGAAGAGCAGAAAAAGAAACACCTGCCGGGCATAGCTTCCGGCAAGGTAATGTGGTGCGAGACTCTAAGCGAGCCGGGGCACGGCTCCGACCTGGCCTCCATAGAAGTATTCGCCAGGGAAGAAGAGGACTGCTTCGTTGTCAACGGCCAGAAAATATGGACCACCAACGGGCATTTTGCCGATTGGAATGCGCTGGTAACCCGGACCGACCGCGAAGTCGTACCGAACTACCGCGGGATTACCTTTTTCCTGCTGAACATGAAGACACCGGGAATTACAGTCAATCCCATCATCAACATAGCGGGGCACCATGATTTCAACGAGGTATTCCTGGATGACGTCCGCATACCCAAAGAAAATATCGTCGGCGGTCTGAACAAGGGCTTTTACGTCGTCATGTCCCTGCTCGACTACGAGCGCACCGCCGACCCCGCCTACGCCACCGCCGAATTTTATATCGAAGACCTGGCTGAATACGCGCGGGAAAAGGGGCTGCTGAATGCCGTCACCGAAAGACGCCTGTGCCAGCTGCGCGCGGAAAGTAATGTAGCGCGACTGTTCCACTACCGCGTCACCTGGATGCAGAGCCAGAACATGGTGCCGAACGTCGAATCGGCCATGAGCAAGATGGTCAATTTCGAGCTTCTTCAGCGTGTGGCCGAGTTCGGCATGGAGCTGGGGGGCCAGTACGGCCTGCTCGATGAAAACTCGGAACTGGCGCCCATTTACGGCAGGATACCTTCCTGCTACCTGCGTTCCATCGCCCATAGCCTGGAACAGGGCACATCCGAGATAGACAAAGACGTCATTGCCCAGCGCGGACTCGGTCTGCCGCGACTGCGCTGATAAATCTCATCATACGGAGTATATAATGGACTTCGCTCTTAACGAGCAACAGGAAATGATGCAGACGCTGGCCAGGGACTTTCTGACCGCCGAGTATCCCGATAAAGTCCTGCGGGCCATGGCCGCCGACGAGAAAGGCTACACCCCCGAGCTATGGAAGAAAATGGCGGAGATGAACCTCCACGGGCTTTCAATACCGGAGGAATACGGGGGCGTCGGCGATTTCCTGGATTTAACCGTGGTGCTGGAAGAGATGGGACGCGCCTGCTTCATCGGCCCGTTCTTCTCTAATATAGTCCTGGGGGCTTCAGCCATCATGGAATCCGGCAGCGATGAGCAGAAACGGAAATATCTGCCTGAAATCGCTGAAGGCAAGTCTATTATAACACTCGCCTTAACGGAAGAATCCGGCAAATACACGCCGGATGCTATTCAGGTAAAAGCCGCGCAGCGGGGCGGCGATTATGCTATCAGCGGTAAGAAGCTCTTCGTGACGGACGCCGGAACGGCCGATTATATTATCTGCGCCGCCAGGACAGGCAAAGGAGACAAACCGGAAGAGGGTGTGTCTCTGTTTATCGTAAATATGAATAATCCGGGTATAAGCTGTAAACCTCTAAATATTATATCTGGCGATAAGCAGGCAGAAATTACTTTCGATGATGTAAAAGTATCCGGCGATAATATCCTCGGGGAGACCGGCAAAGGCTGGCCGTGCGTGGAAAAGATACTCCAGAAGGCCAACACAGCCAGGTGCGCCGAGATGGTTGGCCTGGCCCAACAGGCATTGAATATCTCACTGGACTACGCCAAAGAAAGAATGGCTTTCGGGCATCCTATCGGGGCTTTCCAGAGCATCCAGCACCGCTGCGCCGATATGCTCATCGATATCGAAGGCTCAAGGTTCGCCACCTACCAGGCCGCCTGGCGTATCAACGAGGGACTGCCGGCTGCCAGGGAGGTGGCGATAGCCAAAACATGGACCGGCCCGGCCTGTTCACGCGTTATGCACTCGGCCCACCAGGTCTTCGGCGCCATAGGTTTTACGGAAGACCACATCCTGCACTATTACACCAAGAAAGCCAGGGCCAGCGAGTTCAGCTTCGGGGGCATCGAGCATCACCTGGAACGACTGGCGGCCCTTTACTAAATGTCCGCTTCTTCCCTGTTATTTTTCGACTTATTCAACACGATTTCAGCTTTGTATTCCTGTGCCTCCACGTGGTAAGATTGTGTACAATGAAGAACGATAGACACATGGTCGTATTCCAGCCATGCGGAGTACGCGGTAAGATTGAGGACGGCGCTACCATCCTCGAAGCATCCCAGCAGCTCGGCGCCGATATTGAGAGTATTTGCGGCGGCAAGGGCAACTGCGGTAAATGCCGGGTAAGAATAGAGAGAGGGTACTTCGCTAAATATGGAATCAGGTCTAAGATAGCATCCGTTGCCATGATTGGCGAGGCTAACGAGAAATTCTTAAGCAAGGCGCAGCTCAAGCAAAACTACCGTATGGCATGTCAGACACTTATTCACGGCGATGCAGTCGTCTTCGTTCCCGAGGAAAGCAGGCAAGGACGGCAGGTCGTGCGCAAGGAGGCCACCCTACGCGATATCAAGCTAAAGCCTGCGGTAAAGAAGTACTTCATCGAACTGAAGAAACCCACCCTGCATAATAACCTCGGCGACCTCGAACGGATTCAGGCGGGACTCGCCGAAAAATACAAGCTGCGCAATCTGACTATCGATTATCCGATATTGCAGAACCTGCAGAACATCGCGCGAGACGGCGACTGGAAAGTAACCGTCTCGGTCTGGAATAAAAAGGAAATAATCGATATAGAACCGGGAAATGCCCCCAAGGCCTATGGCCTGGCGGTCGATATCGGTACTACCACGGTAGCCGGCTATCTCTGCGACCTCACCACGGGCGAGGTGGTTGCCACCAACTCCATGATGAACCCGCAGGTCGCTTACGGTGAAGACGTAATGTCCCGTATCAGCTACGCCGTTAAGGGCAAAGGCGGCCTGAAACAGATGAACCGGGCTATTATCAAAGGGGTCAACCAGATTGCCGGCAGGGCCGCGGCCAGGGCAGGTATAAAACGCACCGATATCATCGATTTTGCCGTAGTCGGCAATACCTGCATGCACCACATATTCCTGAATATCGACCCCGAATACCTCGGCAGGACGCCGTTTTCTCCCAGTGTGCATCACTCTCTGAATATAAAAGCCCGCGACCTGGGTATAAAAATCGCTCCGAGCGCCTACGTGCACGTCCTGCCGATAGAGGCCGGGTTCGTCGGGGCGGATAATGTCGGCGTTCTCATCGCCGAAGAGCCCTATAACCAGGACGAGATACTACTCATTATAGATATCGGCACCAACGGCGAGCTGATTATGGGAAATCGCAAAAAGCTGCTTTCCTCCTCCTGCGCCACCGGCCCAGCCTTCGAGGGGGCTGAAATAAAACACGGCATGCGCGCCGCGCCGGGGGCTATAGAGAAACTTAAGATAGACCCGAAGACCGGAGAAGTGCAATTCAAGGTTATCGGCAACGAGCACTGGAATACCGAGGTTAATAATATCAGCGCCCGGGGCATCTGTGGCTCCGGGATATTCGATGCGGCCGCCCAGATGTTCCTGGCGGGGATTATCGATAAGGGCGGGCGTTTTAATTCCAGGCTGAAATCGCCCCGTTTACAGAAAGACGGCGGCACACCCGAATATGTTATTGCCCGGAAAGAGGAAACCACCGTCGGCCATGAAATTGTTATCTGCCAGAAAGATATCAGGGCGATACAGCTTGCCAAAGGCGCCATGTACGCCGGCGCCAGAATAATGATGAAGCGACTCGGCATCGACAAAATCGACAAGGTAATCCTGGCCGGGGCATTCGGAAGCTATATAGATAAAGAGTCGGCGGCGGTTATCGGCCTTTTCCCCGACTGCGCCCCGGAAAACGTTTATGCAGTCGGCAACGCCGCCGGCGACGGCGCCCGTATTGCGCTTCTCAACACGGATAAAAGAAAAGAGGCCGATGTCATGGCGAGGCGGGTAGAATACGTGGAACTAACCATCGAGCCAGAGTTTAACAGTACTTTTACCAGAGCCCTTTCATTCCCCCATGCCGACGACGAATTTCCCCACTTGAAACGCATCCTCAACAACAGGCGTAAGAAATAAACCAACCGCTTTAAACCAGGAGGCAGGTATGATAGCCGTTATTGTGAAATTCGAGCTCAAAGATGAAATCGCCAGACAGTTAGCCGACCTCAATGTTGCCAGAGAGCATATCCAGCAGGTGGTGGACGGCTGCCGTAAGATACCCGGGCTGAAGGAGAAATTCTTTATCATGAACCCGGATACCGCCGCACAGGGCGCCATGTTGCTCTGGGAAAAGCAGGAAGATTTCGATGCGTATTTGAAGTCGGCGGAGTTTAAGGCCACCGTCCTGGATATCTGCAAAGGCGAGCCGATAATCGAAACCTACGTGCATACGGCCAATCTAACCGACGGCGTGCTTATCTAACCGGAGGAACGGGGAGGCTAAGCCCAGTTCTTCAAATCGTAATAGCCCCGGGCAATTCGATAGCGTGATATCTGCTGTCCCCCGAGCCAGAGCTGGGTTATCTTGGCATCCCTCAAGCACTTTTCGTACGGGAAATCTTCCGATATGGCCATGGAGCCCAGCAGCTCGGCGCCTTTATTGACGATTTGCACGGCGGTATCCCCGGCAAATACCCTGGTAGCCGTTGCTTTAGATATAAACTCCGGACTCCAGGGAGGGCCGTATACATCCAAACGGTCAAGCATGTGGCTAAGGTTGTAGACGCTTGCCCTCATCATGTCGATACCGATAGCCATATCGGCAAGTATTCCAGCCACGATACTATGCTGCCTTACCGGCTTAAATCCGCCGGTGCGGTTGCCGGTGTAATCGAGGACTATCTCAAAGGCGCGCTCGGCGATTCCCAGCGCCATGGTTGCGGAATGCCAGCCGGTCCCTGCGGAGATAAAATGGTAAAAATGGGCGTCCTGGCCGGGTCCGGCGAGCCTGTATTCTTTGGGCACGCGAACATTATCGTAATGCACCGTACCGTTTATCGAGGTTTTAAACAACATCTTCTTTTCCGGCTTGCCGAAAGAAAGTCCCGGAGTATCTTTAGGGACGTATATCAGAGCGACGCCATCATCCCCCGCACCGGTGTCCGTGGTACATATCGTCAGGTAGCATTCCGCAATACCGCCATGAGTAGGCCAAGCCTTGTTCCCGTTGATGACATATTCGTCGCCTTCCAGTTTAGCCGTCGTCTTAATGCCGGCGCCGGCCAAAAGCGGGTTCTCGGAATCAGCCCCTCCGGCTTCGTCGGTCATGGAAAGGCAGGCATAAGCCAATTTCCCGCTGCAGAAGGATGGTATAAACCTGTCCATAATAGCCTTGTTCCCGGCTACTACCGCCGGTTTTAGAATAAGGCCCCAGTTGATGCCCGTGGAGAGACTGATGCCGCCGTCTCCCCGGGCAAGTTCCTCGCAGATAATACCGAGCGCGGTGCTGGAGCCGTCAATTCCCCCGTATTCAACGGGATATCCCGCCGCCTGAATCCCCATGTCCACAAGCTTCTGATGCACCGCCTCCACGAGCGAGTAGTCTGCTTCCAGTTTTTTAGTATTGGGGATGATTTCTTTACGGGTAAAATCCCTTATCGTCTCCCTGATTTGACGGTCTTCATCGGTTAACAGGTGCTCTAAATTCATAATATTACCCTCACGACTGTAAGTTTTAGAAAATACTACAGCTTTAACGAAAAATTGATATATTCTTACGCCTTAAAATCGACCGGTATTGCAGACCTAGTAGACTTCTTCTCCCATGAGAGAGTGAAAAGCCGGGTCTACCATGGTGCTCCACTTCGCTACGAAGTCCTGAAACTTCTTCGAAGGAGCGGCTTCCTTAGCAAACAATTCCGGGTCTTTTATATGCAGAATACCCACGTACTTGAAGGGTATTTCTCCCTTCATAGAACTCGTTATCTTAACCAGCTCGAATTTCTCAACGCCCGGCAGGCTATCAAGCAGCGGGCCTTTTTCATTGACTACATAGTCCTTATATTGTTCATCGGTTACATGCTCTGCCAGATTGTATAGGATAACTTCTTTAGCCATTCTCCTACCTCTTTCTATAAATATTATCGGGTCGGTCCGTACCACTGACCGTTAAGAGACTAGCTTATACGTGACTATTTGTCAATTTATGAAGAAATTTTTACCTCGTTACCGGCAATATGCTAGACTATACGAGGTATACGATACCTGGTTGATAATGAGAGAAAAACTGGCCGAGTTGACCTCGAATATAATAAATCCATTCCTGTTGAGCTTCGCCGTAATCATACTGCTCGTGATGAAATCCGCGGTCAGTGCTTCCGAAGCCACGAAGTGGGCGTTAATATCGATAGCTATCAGCGTGCTACCGGTCTTTATAATCGTTATTTGCCTGGTAAGGCAGAAAAAGCTGGAAGGCGTATTCGTCAACCCCCGCCATCAAAGAAACGGGATTTACTTGCTGGCAAGCGTCATTGGGGCTATCGCCTGCGGTGTGATGTGGTATTTCGGAGCGCCCAGGCTGCTTTCGGTCACTTTTACCGCGGGACTGGCCGCGATAGTCATCTTCATGATAGTCAACCGTTTCTGGAAGATAAGCCTCCACACCGCCTTCGCGTCCGCCTCGGTGACAATCATTACCATCGTCTGCGGTTCTATCGGAGCTTTGACGATACTGCTGCTGCCGCCGGTAGCCTGGTCGAGAATCAAACTTAAGCAGCATTCACCGGCGCAGGTAATAACGGGTGCGCTGTTATCGGCGGCTATCGTGGTCGCGGTATTCTGGGGTTTCAGGATGATGTGATGGGAACCCGCCCGCTATCCCGTCAGGTCTTTTTTCTATTTTTAGGCGGTCTGACGAGCAGCAGCGGGGTGCTGCCTTCGTTTAAGACTTTATGGGCATTGCTACCGAATATCCAGCGGCCTACACCTGACCTCCCGTGGGTGGCCATGGCTACCATGCTGAATTTCCCTTTTTCCGCCTGCCTGATAATTTCTTCCGCTTCTTCACCCTGAAATACGTCTTTAAAGACAGTCTTGACATTTAACCCCTTGTCTTTGAACCTTCGACCGAGCCTCTTGATATAATTGCTTGCCCGCTTCTTCTCTTTCTGCTCTTTTTCGAGTATTTCCTGGGAGAAATACGTGGGGACTTCCCTTACCAGTATATGGAAAAGGGTGATTTCCAGATCAAGCTCGGCGGCTATATAGGCGACGTATTTAAGTATCGATTCGCTTTCTTTGGAACCATCGACGGGCACGAGCACCCTGGCCAGACTGCCTTTATATACGTCAGGTTTCAGTCCCTTCGCCCTGATAAGAAGCACCTGTTTGCCGGTAGCACCGACTACCTTGTTCGCCACGTTACCCAGCGGCCAGCGCTTTATACCGGATTTCCCCTGGGTTGACAGAATAATCAGGTCTGTTTTAGCCCTGTCGGCATAATCGATTATTTCCTCGGCGGGGTCGCCTTTCAGCATCTTATAATTTACGGCAATGTCTCCGCCTCTGGTACCTGCGGCGATTTTCCCGGCATCTGCCTTAACTCTGGTGGCAACATCTCTTAGATAACACTCGTGCATATGCGGCGACGTCAGTTCATCAGGCGATGAAACATAAACAAGCGTAAGAGAAGCATGCAGTCTGCCGGCCAGCCTGGTAGCATACCAGAGCGTTACTTCGGCTAATTCCGAACCATCCAGCGGCACTATTATCCTGTTATACATGAAGCACCTCCTTGTTGTTTAGAATGCCATGACCGGGGAAAGAGCTACCATTTATTTAAACCCGCGAAATCTTATATAGTCGATTCCCCGTCTATTCTTCCGGGCGCTTATCCTGGCCTGGTCCTGGGTCACCCAGGCGATAGCATCCAGGATGCGAGCGCAGACCTTCTTAACTACGGAGACACCAGAGGCTTTAACAGGCTTTTCATTAACGAAGGGGCCTCTATTCAAGTATGTCTGTTTCTTCTTCTCCGTTTTCATCCTCCGCTACCTCCGCTTCTGCCTGGCTTTCCTTCTGGAGCACCGCCTCCAATTGCTCCATAAGACGCGCTGCGCGCGGATAGCCGATGTGCAATCGTCTCTGCAGGAATGAGGTGGAGACGTTCTCGTACTGCCTGGCCAGTTCCCTGGCCTGCTCCAGCAGCGGGTCGCGGGGATGCCCTCCGATAGTTCCCGCCGGGGTTGTGGCTACCAGCGTCTCCATCTTAAGTCTGTCCGGTTCTCCCTTCTGCTGGCTTCCCCAGAAATATACTAACCGGTCTATTTCGGGGTCGGACAGGAAGCAGCCCTGAAGGCGCTTGGGTTTGGCCGCCTCGGTAGGCATATAAAGCATATCGCCGGCGCCCAGGAGTTTCTCGGCTCCGGCGCCGTCGAGAATAGTGCGCGAGTCAACCTGCGAGGTAACCGCGAAGCTGATACGCGTGGGGAAATTTGCCTTGATAAGCCCGGTAACCACGTCGACCGAAGGACGTTGAGTCGCCACGACCAGGTGGATGCCGGTGGCGCGGGCCAACTGGGCCAGACGGCAAAGGCTGGTCTCGACTTCGTCAAAGCCGGCCATCATTAAATCGGCCAGCTCATCGATAATTAACACCAGATAGGGCAGCTTCTCACCGCCCTGTTTTTCTTTATTGTACCCCTGTATATGACGCGCGCCGACGGTGGTAAACTTCTGGAAACGCTGGTCCATTTCCTGCAGGAGCCAGCGCAGAGCGGCAATGGCTTTGCTGGTATCTATAATGACCGGGGTTGCCAGGTGGGGTATGCTGTTATACTGCGTCAACTCGACCCGCTTGGGGTCGATCAGTATAAAGCGGATATCGTTGGGAGTATTATTCATGAGCAGACAGCAGATAACGGTATTCAGGCAGACGGTCTTACCGCTGCCCGTTGCACCGGCAATCAGCAGGTGAGGCATCCTGGTAAGGTCGCCCACAATGGCTTCTCCCCCGGCGCCCTTTCCCAGGGCCAGCGCCATGTTAGTCTTGGAGTGCAGTTTCTGGAAAACGCTGGTCTCAACCACTCCACGCAGGCTGACCATATCCGAAGTCATATTAGGAACCTCGACGCCGATAAAGCTTTTACCCGGCACCGGGGCTTCAATCCTGATGGTGGGCGCCGCCAGGGACAGCGCCAGGTCGTTAGCCAGCGAGCTAATCCTCTCCACCTTAACGCGGGTCTTGGATACCTCCTCCAGCCTTACCTCTACGTTACCATCCCGGTCTCTCTCTTTAACTTCCTTGAATTTCCTGTCCCAGCCGGGTTCCACGCCGAACTGGGTAACGGTGGGGCCGGCGTTAATCTGCACTACCTTGGCATCGACGTTATAGCTGGCGAGGGTCTCCTCGATGAGCTTGGCCCTTTGTAAGTTCTGGTCCTGGCTGAACTGGACTTCAGGAGTAGTATCCAGGATATCAACAGGCGGCAGGCTCCAGCCGTCAATGACTTCCAGGTTCGAAGACTGGCCGTATTTCTTCCACACGTCTTCGGCCACCTGCCGCAGTTCCTGTCTTGGCGGAGGTTCCTTATCATCCGGCTTATTATCGGCAAATTTCTCGGCATCCGGTCTCAAAGCGGCGGCTTTTTCCGCCAGTTCTTCCAGCCTCTTGCGGGAAGTTACCACCTCCGGCGGCATCACCGGTTCCTGCATTACTTTCGGCAGAGGAGGCTTGCTTTCGACCGGACTTCTGGGGTGGAGAACGCGGTGCGCGGGCTGTCTGGGTTCCTGCCGGGCGGTACGCGCCGGGGCCGGGCGTTTCTTTAATTGTTCTCCCAACCATATGAAAAAGCGCTTAACAGCCCGGAAGCTCGGCCCCGGGGCTACGAGAAAAATGCCTATGATTATCAAGACAAAGATACGCAGGTACCAGTAAAATGCATTGTTCGAGTAATCTATTATTTCCCGCCCGAAGGTGCCCCCCAGACCTTTTGTCAGGAGACTGGTAGGATGATTGATGGCGGCCAGTATGCCCCAGACCGCTAGGGCGAGGGCAATGCCGCCCAGCCACCGGTGCCAGTTACGTATGAAAGAACCGTAACTACGCCGCCATATCATAGTGACAAGAGCGACAATAGCGGCAAATATTACAAGAAGGCCCCAGCCGAAAAGCTCGCGGAGAGTCGCGAAGAAACTGGCCAGACTTTCCCGGAAAATAACCAGCAGTGCTATAATAACAATGGTCATGATTAGCTGCCGCATGGGCGTCGTCGTCAGGAAACGGAGGAACGCACCCAGCGTCGACTGCGAAGCTTGCTTACCGGGCCTGCTCTTGGGGGCGGGTTTTCTTTTAGCGGGTGGTTTTTTACTGGCCATCAGACTCCTGATATAGTATATAATTTGGTGCTATACTTTCACCATAAAAGGTAAAATCATGGGGCGGCGCTTGGTCCGCTGATAGTAAAATTTTTCCAGGGTATCCTTGACCTTGGTATTAATAAAACTCCACTCGGCAACACGCCCACCGCTGTGGTCCAGCGTCTTAGCCAGCAGCGCGCGGCTTTCGTCCATCATTTCCTTGAACTCCCTGGTATCGATAAAGCCCCTGGTAACAATGTCCGGCTTCCCGACCAGTTTCCCGGTCTGCCGGTTAACGGCGATAATTACCACGACGATGCCGTCACGGGAAAGCATGCGGCGTGTCCGCAGGACAACCCCGCCGATATCGCCGACGCTTAAACCGTCCACATAGACATGCCCGGAACCTACCTTGCCGTTTACCCTGGCGCTACCGGCGGTGAGTTCGAGCACATCACCGTCCTCCAGAACAAAGATATTATCAGGGTTGATACCAACCGATTCCGCCAGGCGGGCGTGAAGGCTAAGGTGGCGGTATTCCCCGTGGATGGGCACGAAATACCTGGGCTTTACCAGGCTTAGTATCAATTTCAGTTCTTCCTGGCTGCCGTGGCCATGGACGTGCACCTTTCCTATTTTATCATACATTACGCGGGCGCCCTGCTTGAAAATACTGTCCACCGTCCGGTTTACCAGCGATTCGTTACCCGGCACGGGCGTGGCGGATAGCACTATCGTATCGTCGCGCTGTATATGCACGTGGCGGTGGTCGCGGTTGGCCA
>CAYPDM010000014.1:19689-32806 GCA_964409485.1 uncultured Dehalococcoidaceae bacterium
AGCACTATCGTATCGTCGCGCTGTATATGCACGTGGCGGTGGTCGCGGTTGGCCATACGCACCAGGGCGGAGGTGGGCTCCCCCTGACTGCCGGTAGTTACCAGCACTATCTTATCGGGAGGCAACCCTTTGACTTCATCGATGCGACCCAACAGACCTTCGGGGGCGGTGAGATATCCGAGTTCCAGGGAGATACGCACCGTATCCGTCATACTACGACCGACGATAAATACACGCCGCTGGTACTTGGCGGCGGCATCGATGACCTGCTGTACCCGGGATATAAGCGAGGAGAAAGTGGTGACAATCACTCTGCCCGGCGCGTTGGCGATTACCTGTTCCAGCGACTCGCCGACTATTTGCTCGGAGGGGGTATAACCGGGAAGCTCGGCGTATGTAGAATCGGAAAGCAGAAGTAAAACCCCCTGCGCCCCCAGGGTTGCCAGGCGTGAAAGGTCAGTCCCTTTGCCGCTCACCGGAGTATAATCAATCTTAAAATCGCCGCTGTGAATGATAACCCCCTCCGGCGTACGCACGATGACACCGGCGGCATCCGGGATACTGTGGCAGACGGGGAATAGCTCAACCTTAAACTTGCCGAGGGTAAGTTCTTTACCTGTTTCCAGTACCTTCAGGTTCACTCCCTGGCGCGTCCTTCTCTCCTTCAGCTTGACGCTGATAAGTCCGTTGGTGAGTTTCGTGGAATATACGGGCGTGTTATTTAGCTGGGGGAGTAAATAGGGCAGGGCGCCGATATGGTCTTCATGACCGTGGGTGATAATAATGCCCCTTACTTTTTCCTTTCTTTCCACGACATAACTCAAGTCGGGAATCACCAGGTCGATACCGAGCATTTCTTCTTCGGGAAACATGAGTCCGGCGTCAATGACGATGATATCGTTTTCATACTCCAGCACCATCATGTTCTTGCCTATTTCACCCAGTCCGCCGAGAGGGATTAGTTTTAGTTTAGACTTAGCCATAATGTTATACCTCAAACATATTCAGCTGCTGCGGTTGAGGCTTCACTTCCTGTATGTCCGTAGCTTCAGCCAATATCTTGGGAATTTTAAGCATGTCAGCCTCTATAGCCTGTTTAAGGCTTTGCTGGTGAAGAGCCGCCGCCGGATGGTACATCGCGTAATAGATAACATCATCCCGCTTCTGGGCCATGCCGTGAATCTTGCTGATGCTCTTACCGGGGAAGTACATCGCCATGGAATAACGCCCCAGGGTAACAATCATTTTAGGCTTGATAATTTCAATCTGGCTGTCCAGCCAGGGACGGCAGTTCTGCATTTCCGTGGGGAGGGGGTCGCGGTTGTTGGCAGGGCGGCATTTAATGACGTTTGCTATATAGACCTGCTGCCGATTAAGGTTAATGGAATCCAGCAGCTTATCCAGGAACTGACCGGCCGGCCCTACAAAGGGACGCCCTTGCTGGTCCTCGTGGAACCCGGGCGCCTCGCCGATAAACATAATATCCGCATCCTCCGCCCCCTCGCCGGGCACCACTTTCGTGCGGTATTTAGCTATTTCACATTTCTGACAGAGCGCTATCTGCTGGTAAAGTTCGGTTAGCGGTGACATCGTAATATCCTATATAAAAATATACCCTTTTCCTTGAGGTATGATAACACCGCTGATAGGTCAAGTCAATTAATAGCATGACATAATATTAATAAACAGGGAGGAAATTATGAATATAACTGATTATAGTTCTACCAGTTTAACGGAATAAACATCAGGTATAGCCAGAATTCTTTTCTGCTGTTTTTCCGGCAGTGGCTCATCCATCGTGAGTACCAGTAAAGCCTGGCCCCTCGGCTTGAGTCGACCCAGGTGCATCGAGCTGATATTAATATCGGCGTCACCGGTAATTTTGCCAATCGCCCCGATAAAGCCGGGTCGGTCGAGATGGTCACTGAACAGGAAATAAGACCCGGGAATGGGCACAATATCCAGCCAGTATTCGTTAACCCGCACGATGTGCGATTCATTATGCATAACGGTACCGGCGACGGCACAGAGTCCCCTGTTGGTAGATATCTCCACCGTAAGGAGGCTGGCGTAGTTTTCACAGACCGCTTCCTTCTCTTCGATAACGGTCAGGCCCCGCTTGGCGGCTATCAGGTTGCAGTTTACGATATTGACGCGGTCCTCGCTGATGCCTTCGAGCAGGCCGCCGACGACAGCCGCCTTGAGGGCATTGGTATCGTAGTTGGCAATATCTCCTTCATACTTGATACGGATATTCCTTGCCTGCCCCTCGGACAGCGTGTAGACTATCCTGCATAACGTCCTCGCCATCTCCATATAGGGCGCCAGTACCGCCAGCGTCTCCGAGGGGATGTAAGGCACGTTAATAGCCGACCGGGCAGGCAGCCCCTGAAAAACATCGATAATCTGCTCGGCGACGTCCCTGGCAGCGAGTACCTGCGCCTCCGTCGTGGAAGCACCCAGGTGAGGGGTCACGATGATATTATCCACTCCGAAGAGGATACTCTCCGTGCACGGCTCTTTCTCAAAAACATCAATAGCCGCACCGGCTATTTTCTTTTCATTTATCGCCTTGACCAGCGCCGCCTCGTCGATGAGACCGCCCCGCGCGCAGTTGATAATACGCGCCGAATGCTTGCACATGGCCAGCTCTTTAGCTCCGATCATGCCCCGGGTCTGCGCGGTCAGCGGCAGGTGCAGGGTAATGAAGTCCGATTGCTTGAACAATTCTTTAAGGTCGACGAGTTCTACCTGGAGATTACCGGCGTATTCTTCAGATACCAGGGGGTCGCTGCCCAGCAACCTCATCTCAAATCCCTGTGCGCGCCGGGCAACCTCCGAGCCGACGTTTCCCAGGCCGATAATGCCCAGCGTTTTTCCCCGCAGTTCCGTGCCCATAAAATCGTTGCGCCGCCACTCGCCACTCTTTAGTACCCTGTTAGCCTGCGGGATATTACGCGCCGATGCCAGTAAAAGGGCAATGGCGTGTTCGGCGGCGGATACCGTGTTGCCGGTAGGGGCGTTTACCACGACCACTCCGCAACGCGTTGCCGCTTCGACATTCACATTATCTATGCCGACGCCGGCGCGGGCGATTACCTGCAGCTTTTTCCCGGCCTCGACAATATCTGCCGTAACCATCGTCTGGCTGCGCACCATCAGCGCTTCGTAGTCGCCGATAATGCCGATTATCTCCTCCGGTTTCAGGCCGACTATAACATCTACCTGCGCCTCTTTACGCAGGTTTTTTATACCCTCCTCGGAAATTTTATCGGTAATCAGTACCTTTTTCTGTTTATCCGCCATATATTATCCTTTATTGCGCTGCTCCGGTGAAGCCTGCTTCAGGCAGGACTTCCTTAAGCGCCGCAAGTACTTCCTTGATATCCCCTTCGGTCACCAGGCCGAGGTGCCCGATGCGGAATATTTTACCATCAAGATGCTGCTGTCCGCCAGCCAGGACTATTCCGTGCTCCGATTGCATCAGCGCGCGCAGCTTCTTAGCGTCGACTCCTTCAGGAATAGCCACGGCGGTGACAGTGTTCGAGGCATACTTTTCATCAGCAAATATCTTAAGACCCAGATTCTTTATACCGTCGCGAGTCATCCGGCCGATACGCGCCTGTTCGGCAAAGATGTTCGTTATTCCTTCTTTGAGTATCATCTTCAAAGATACCGAAAGACCGTACACCACCGAGACAGCCGGCGTCCACGGGTTCTCGGCTTTTTCATTATAGTAGCTCCTGGCCTTGCCGAAATCCCAGTAGAACCGCGGCATTCCGGCTTTATCGTACGCCTGCCACGCCTCCCGGCTGACACTTACCATGGCCAGGCCCGGCGGCACCATCCAGCCCTTCTGCGAACCCGTGATGACAACGTCACAGCCCCACTTATCCACCGGCAGGTCTATGGAAGAGAGGCTGCTGATGGCATCGACGAGAAGCAGCTTGCCGGCGTCTTTCACCACTTTGCTGATGGACTCTAAGGGATTGGTAACGCCGGTGGAAGTCTCGTTGTGGGTTACCAGCACCGCTTTGATGTCCGGGTTTTCCCTGATGGCTTTAGCGACTTCATCCGGGTCCGCGGCTTTGCCCCACTCGTAGTTGAGCGATACCACGTCAGCCCCGAAGGATTTGGCGATATTCGCCCAGCGGTCTCCGAAAACGCCGATGGATACCGAGAGTATCTTATCACCCGGCGACAGCATGTTCACCACGGCGGCTTCAAGGCCTCCGGTACCGGAACCGGTCAATATATAAAGGTCGTTCTTCGTCTGGAAGACCTGTTTAAGTTCCTCGGTAACCTCCGTATGCATCTTTTTATACTCCGGCCCGCGATGGTTAATCATGGGCCAGCCCATCGCCTGCAAGACTTCCGGCGGGCAGGGAGTCGGTCCGGGGACTCGTAATTGTGCCATTTATGTCTCCTTGTCTACGCTTTTCTATCCTTATCTACCACTTTAATAAATCGGCGTTTGCCGACTTTGATAATTTTATCTATTGTTGCAGGGCCTTTGGCAACTGTCTCGTTAGCATCTTCATACTTTTTGCCATCTATACTAACAGCTCCCTGCTGAATCAACCGGATAGCCTGACTTCGGCTTCCAACAAGACATGCTTCAACTAGTAGCCGACTGATAGACATGTTATAAGGGAGCTCAAACTCCTGTATTTCATCCGGCACTTCTTTATTCTGGACTACCTTCTCGAAATGCTTTTCCGCCTCGCCGGCCTCTTTACCGCTGTAAAGCTGGGCGACTATCTCCCGGGCGAGGCGTTTTTTCAACTCCATGGGATTAGTGCCGCTATCGAGCTCTTTCCTGATTTCATCGAGTTCCTTATCGGGGACATCGGTGAGCAGTTCGAAGTACGGCATAATAAGAGCGTCAGTGATGGACATAGTCTTGCCGTAGATAGTCTCGGGCGGCTCGGCAATCCCGATATAATTTCCAACACTCTTGCTCATCTTCTGAACGCCGTCGGTGCCCACCAGCAGCGGCGTCATGAAAATCTGCTGCGGCGCCTGTCCCATCATGGACTGTAGCTCTCTGCCCACCAGCAGGTTGAACTTCTGGTCGGTCCCGCCGAACTCGACATCGGCATTAATGGCCACCGAGTCATAGGCCTGCATTAAGGGATAGAGCAGCTCCGTAATCGCTATAGGCTTTCCATCGTTAAACCTTTTATTAAAATCGTCCCTGGCCAGGAACTGGGCGACGGTAAACTTGCTAGTCAGGCGCACAACGTCAGCCAGGTCGAAATCGCCGAACCACTCGCTCTGCCACTTTATGTCCGTTTTTACCCTGTCGACCACCATGAAGAACTGCTTCATATAGGTATCGGCATTGGCTTTGACTTCCTCCGCCGAGAGCATCCTGCGTGTCGCCGATACCCCGCTGGGGTCGCCTATCTGCGCCGTCCAGTCACCCACTATCAGTATCACCTGATGGCCCAGCTCCTGGAACTGACGCAGCTTTCTAAAGACGACCGTATGACCGAGGGTAAGGTCGGGGGCACTGGGGTCGAGGCCGAACTTCAGGCGCAGCTTCTTGCCGGACTTGAGCAGCTTGACCATCTCTTCTTCGATGATGATTTCAGCCACCGCCCGCCGCAGTAGATATTGAAAATCTCCAGTATTCATGGATTTATCTGCGGTTGCCATGATTAATTCAAGCCTATAGATTCAAGTATCGTCTTGCCGCGCCTCACATCTTCGGCGACCTGCTTTTTAAGCTCGTCTGCGCTGGCGAATTTCCTCTCGTTACGCAGCCTGGCGACAAAGTCAACCGAAAGCTCATGGCCGTACAGGTCGCCGCTATAATCAAGCAGGTATGACTCGATAGTACGTTCGGCGGCACCGAACGTAGGGTCTTTACCGACATTCGTCATAGATTGATATATCTTGCCGTTAATGTGCGCCAGGCCGGCGTAAACGCCATCGGGGGGCAGGGCCTGCCCGGAATTAACGTCCAGATTTGCGGTAGGAAACCCGAGGTCTCCTCCCCGCCCGGCTCCGGTTACCACCTTGCCGTGAAGGCTGAAGTAGCGACCGGTCAGCCGATGCACCTTCTCCATATTGCCTGCGGCCATGGCTTTTCTGATGGAGGTGCTGCTGACTACCTCTCCGTTGATTTTCAGCGGCGGTACCACCGTAACGCCGAAATCCATTTCATCTCCGAGTCGGCGGAGCGTGGCGGTATCGCCTTCTCTTTCTTTACCGAGGGCAAAATCCGAGCCGATTACTATCCCGCGCATCTTGAGATATTTTACTAAAAGACCGGTAAAACGTCGTGAATCCAGCCGGGCCAGCTCTTCATCGAACGACAGAGGCACGATAACATCGACGCCTTCATCCCGGAGTAATGTTATTCTCGTCTGTATATCGGTTAAATAGGGCAGTTTCGTCTTTGAATTGAGCAGGTCCTCGGGATGCTGGCGGAATGTCACTATGCCTGAAAGCATGCCTTTCCGCCCGGCCTGTTTCAGCAGCTCTGAAATCAGCTGTTTATGCCCCAGATGCACGCCATCGAACACGCCGATGGTGATAATCGTATCTTTTTCGGACGAATATTTTGCTAACTCCGCCTCAACCAGCACGACTTTTCCTCCGATTCAGACCAGCCCGATTTATCTCTATTATACTATAAAATCCCAGCCTAGCGTCAAACGTGAACACTACGCTGATTTGATAAAACGGTTACGCGAATACTCAAGATACGCCGGAGGCAATCCACGGATTATCTAAAACTATAACAGACCAGCCCGGCCGGCGTCTTGGGATAGAAATAGGTGGATTTCCGGGGCATACGGTCGCCGCTATCGGCAATAGCCTTGATAACCGCCGGTTTTACCGGGTTTACGATAACCGCCAGCTGGTATTCCTGCTCCATGACCCTGTTAACCGCCTCGAGGGTATCATTGGTATAGTCGAGAAACGCCCCGATTTTCTCATGGGTCAACCCCAGAAAGTCTCCCAGTATTACGTGGTCGACGATGCTTACGTCCAACTTTTGATAAATATCCGAGTGAAAGTACGGAATCATGGGGCTTACCTTGCTGAAATCACGCAGCGTCAGTAACATGAGCCGTTCACGGTCAAGGCCGTAAAGCACCAGTTTTACCTCGTTCTCACTTTCAGACAGGAGTTCGTTAATCTGCGTGACCGTATCCGCTTTGTTTAACGGCATTTCCTCAACAGCGAAGCATGTCTTTAAACCGGCCATCAAACCGTCAAGCGCCGATGTTGACAGCCCCCTGACCAGGCGATGCGCCGGCAGGATAACAAGCCCCGGGTCGTTGAAATCCACCAGCGCCATCATGACGAAATCGTAAGGCTGTTCCTCCACCCCCGATGAAGAAGTGGTGCGCCTTTCCCGCTGGTAGGTCAGGGCGCTTTCATAACGGTGGTGACCATCGGCGATATAGAGCGGCTGTTCATTCAGACATGCACGTATACGCCCGATTATGTTCTCATCCGCCACGGGCCATAACCGATGGCTCTCACCGTTGCCGACATCGGCTTCCAATACAGGCTTCCCGGAGGTCTGCCCGTCCAGCAATGACGATATCATTCCCTCACCGTCTTCGTAGAGCGCCATGATAGGGCTTGTATCGGCCTGAAGCGCCCATAACAGCTGCAATCGGTCGCCTTTAGGACGGGACAAAGTGCCTTCGTGCGGGCGGACAATCATCCTGTCCCACTCTTCAAGTTTTACCAGGCAACAGATACTGCGACGCCGGAACCCTATTCCCTGATGAGTGAAAAGATGGTCGGCTACATAAATAGAGGGCTCTTTATCAACCTCAAGGATGCCCTGTCCCAGCCATTTCTCCAGCGCGGCCGCGGCGCGCGTATACCTGTTATCCGTGCTTTTATCGGACGGAAGCTCGCGCCCGAATTCAATTCTTACGAAATTACGGTCGCTGCGCTGATAAAGCTCCTGCTGAATCTGGGGATTAATGACATCGTAGGGAGGGCAGAGCACTTTCGCCAGGTCTTTCACCTGTGATAAATCGTAGTGTACCCCGTGAAAAGGGCGAATATCCGCCAAACTCGGCTCCCTAACCAGTATATGAAGAAGTATTCTTTACAAGTTTAACGTATGCCGAGGAAATAGCGCAAGTGTTAGTCCTGCATATTAAAATATAATATTATGCAAATATCCCGCAGTTCCGTTATACTTTATATAGACCCTATATCCGGAGGTTGCTCTTGTTAGTCAGGAAACTGGTAGTCGGACCATATGCCAGCAACTGCTATATCGCAGGGTCGGAGGCTACTAAAGAAGGCATGATAATCGACCCCGGTGCGGATGCTAAAGAGATACTGCGGGCCGTCGATAAACTGGGGCTGACGATAAAACTCATCGTTTTAACCCACCGCCACCCCGACCACGTCGGCGCGGCGGCACAGGTCAAGGAAGCCACCGGCGCCGGTATGGCTGCCCACGCCGAATGCGCCAGGTACCTTCCGCAGTCGCCGAGCTACGTTTACGAATCGTCTTTCGAAGCAGCTCCGGAGGCCGAGCGAATCATTGAGGAAGGCGACAGTATTGATATCGGCGACCTTCATTTCACCGTCCTGCACACGCCGGGGCATACGCCCTGCGGCATCAGCATCTACGGCGAGGGACATGTCTTCACCGGGGACACCCTTTTCAACTACGGAATCGGGCGTTACGACCTTATCGACGGCGATTATGATTCGTTGATAAACGGCATTAAAACGAAGCTGCTTACCCTTCCGCCGGAGACTATAGTCCACCCCGGCCACGGCCCGGACTCCACCATTGCCACGGAGATACGGGCTAATCCGTTCTTGAGATGAATATCCACCGTCATTGCGAACGTAGTGAAGCATCTCTATATAACATCTTTAAGATTGCCACAGGCTTCGCCCTCGCAATGACAGGTATCAATCGAAATAAGAAAGGGGCATGACCTTAAAAATCATACCCCTTTTCTTTTTAGCGAACGCCGGCTATTAAACAGAAATAAACAGCGGGCACATCACCAACGTGATGGTGGCCAGGAGCTTTACCAGAACATGCAGTGACGGCCCCGCGGTATCCTTGAGCGGGTCGCCGACGGTATCGCCGACAACCGCCGCCTGATGGGCGAAGGTTCCCTTACCGAGGACTTGGCCATTTTCATCCTTGAGCTGTCCGTCCTCAATCATCTTCTTGGCGTTATCCCAGGCGCCGCCGCCGTTGTTCATGAAGGACGCCATCATGATTCCGCCGATGGTACCTACCATCAGCACCGCCGCCACGACCATCGCGGCATCATAACCGCCCGGCAGGTAGCGGAAAACAACCCCGATGACTATCGGGCCCAGCACCGGCAGCAGGCCGGGGGCTATCATTTCTCTCAAGCCGGCGCGGGTGGTGATATCCACCGCGCGGGCATAATCTGGCTTGGACGTTCCCGCCAGAATGCCGGGGTCGGCCTTGAACTGGCGGCGTACCTCCTCGATAATCTTGGAGGCGGTTTTGCCGACGGCCTTAATAGCCCAGGCACTGAATAGATAGACAATCATTACCGCCAGCAGAGCCCCGACAAAGACCTCGATGCGGGCGATGTCAACGACAGTATAGAGTCCGCTCTCACCGAACTTGATGAAGGAAACCCTGTCCAGGTAAGCCTGGAAGAGCAGGAAGGCGGCGAGACCGGCGGAGACCATGGCATAGCCCTTGGTCAGGGCCTTGGTGGTATTGCCGACGGCATCCAGACGGTCGGTTATCCGGCGTATTTCCGGGCCGGCACCGGCCATTTCATTAATCCCATTGGCATTATCGGTAATGGGGCCGAAGGTATCCATGGAAAGGACATAAGGACAGGTCATCAGCATGCCCATCGTGGCTACGGCCGTACCGAAGGCGCCGGCGCCGATAACACCGCTTTCGCTGCCCATCCAGTAAGAGAGCAGGAGAGCCAGGCCGATGACGAGCGCGGTGGCGAAAGTCGTCGAGAAGCCGACGGACATTCCCATGATGATATTAGTAGCCGGGCCGGTCTTGGACGCCTCCGCAATTTCCTGCACCGGTTTGTAGCGCGCCTCGGTATAGTACTGGGTAATGAACACAATTACAACGCTGGCGACGATACCAACCATACCCGCCCCGAAGAGCCACCAGTTGTCCAGCATTAAATAGACAGTAACGGCCAGACCGATTACCGATAGGCCGATGGACACGAAATAGCCGCGGTTGAGGGCATTCATGGCATTCTCATTTTCTTTAGCTCTCACGCAGAGCAGTCCTATCATGCTGGCAATCATGCCGAAACCACGGACACAGAGCGGGAACAGTATCCAGGCTATGTTATCCGTAGCCAGGTAAGCGGCGATACCGAGTATCATCGCGCCGATATTCTCGGCGGCGGTCGACTCGAAAAGGTCGGCGCCACGTCCGGCGCAGTCGCCGACATTATCGCCGACAAGGTCGGCAATTACGGCGGGATTGCGCGGGTCGTCCTCCGGGATACCGGATTCAACTTTGCCGACAAGGTCGGCGCCGACATCAGCCGCCTTGGTATAGATGCCGCCGCCAAGCTGGGCGAAAAGCGCCACGAAACTGGCACCGAAGCCGAAGCCGACGATAAGATGCGGGGCAATCTGCGGGTTGTTTTGACCGCCGTAGGCGAAGAAGATAACGGTGACACCGATAAGACTCAAAGCAGTGATGAGAAACCCGGATACGGCGCCTCCGCGTAGGGCAACATTAACCGCCTGCGTAAGACTTTGCTGGGCGGCGGCGGCGCAGCGCACGTTGGATTTAACCGCAATAAACATGCCGATAAAACCGGCCAGACCGGAACAGAAAGCCCCCACGAGGAAGGCAACCGATGTACGCCAGCCGATATCAAGCGCGGTAAGTCCTTCAACCTCGGTGCCGCCCAGTACTCCCACCAGAACGCCGATGACGATAGCAATTGCCGCCGAATAGATGGAAATAGTAGTGTACTGACGCTTGAGAAACGCCCAGGCACCCTGGAAAATAATATCGCCGATTTCCTTCATCTTGGGCGTCCCCGTGGGACGCTTGAGTACGTTCCTGGTAAGCAGGATGGCGAAGATGATTGTTATCACTCCGGCCACAGGTACAATCCAAAAAATTCCTGGTAGCATTTTCCTCCTTTTCTAGCAGAGCAGAAACAGCTCAAACACTATTTATTATTTTTCCCGGCGCGGCCGGTCTACTTTAATAAAAACACGACCCGCCCGGCTTATTTTGAATATAAATAATAATAGAGCAGGGGTACATTAACTCCTGCTCTAAAAAACAAGTCATTTAGGACCATCGTCACTCATGAATTATATACGATTACGAACGCTTTGTCCAGTATATCAAGTGTTCCAGCACTAAAGTGCGTTTCGTTTAGTCAGGGTTTTGGAGGGTGCGTCCCGGGAGGCCCCTTTACGTACTGCGGCGTCAGGGCTACGTTCATGAATATCACCGGCTTATTGACGACTTTAAAGTTGAGCGGACAGTGAATCATGCCGCTGGGAATGTGGAGAACGGTGGGCTCGGTGATGATGTGTTTCTCGCCTTCCTCTCCCAGCGACATCTCGACCACGGCATCGAATTCGGTAATATCCCGCGAGTTCGCACCGTAAAAGTGAAGGAACTGGTCGAAATCGTGCGAATGGGGCTCGGTGACCATGAGAAACGGCTCGGTGATGCAGTTCCAGATTACGGAGAAATCCTTTTCACCGACTGCTTCATGCTGGCGGCTGAAAAAGAACAGCCTGGGGCAGAACTTGCCCTCCTCTATTGGGTTCTTAAAAAAGTATTTCCCATACTTGCCTTCAGCCATGTTAATTCCCCTCCTTAAGAGCGGGTTGTTATTAGCCAAACTTAACCCTGGGTATGTCCGCCTCTTTCATGCTATCGGCAAACGACCAGAAATAAGCTTCACCGGTGTATATCTGGAAAACGGCCAGCAGGGGATTGCCCGGCTCGGTAATGCCGAAGTTCTTGACGAACGGCCTTTCTTCTATGCACCTGGCCCTTATTTTCTCGTCGGTAATAAACCTGACCTTACCGGAAACCCTCATCACTTTGTTAAAATCCTTGGTGCAGTAATATACTTCTACCCTGGGATTCTTCTCCAGCTGTTTGCACATGGCTTTTACGCTCTGCGCCTGGAAATAGAACCCGGTCTCATCGGCATACCACATCCCCAGTGCCCTGACTCTCGGCTGGTCACCCTCTACGGTAGCCAGGTAACAGCTCTTGTTCTCGTTGGCAAAATCGGCGTACTCTTTGATACCCATATTAATGCTCCTTTTATTTTATTTATCCCTTCGGATTCCATTTTACATCGGCGTAGCGCTCTCTCAACTTGGGTTTTTCAATTTTACCCGTCGGATTGCGCGGCACATCACCGAAAAGGATAAGCCTCGGCCAGGCGTACTTGGGCAGCTGCGGCTCGTAGTATGCCCTCATTTCTTCCTCGGTCAGGTCTTCGCCTTCTTTAGGCTGGACTATGGCGGCGACCACTTCGCCGTATCTGTCATCGGGAATCCCGATAATGGCCACATCCTTGACCTTGGGCTGACCGATGAGGACGGCTTCCAGGTCGACGGGGAAGATATTCTCGCCGCCGCTGATAATCAGGTCTTTCTTACGGTCGACATAGGAGATAAAACCATCTTCGTCTATTCTTACGAGGTCTCCGGTGTAAAGCCACCCGTCGCGTAGTGTCTCGGCGGTCTTTTCAGGATTTTTATAGTAGCATTTCATGATATTGGCACCCTTCATAATCATCTCGCCGACGCCGCCAGCCGGGACATCGTTGCCGTTATCGTCGACAACCCGCGCGTCCAGGTTAATCCGCGGATACCCGAAAGAGCCGAGTTTATGGAAATTCTCCAGGCCAAGATGCATGCAGGGGCCGGCCGATTCCGTAAGACCGTAATTCTCTTCGTAGTCTATATTGGGGAAAAATTTCATAAAACGCCTTACGAGTACCGGCGGGATGGGCTGCGCGCCGGAGTGGACGAGCCGCAGGGAACTAACGTCGTAATCAGCCAGTTTCAAATCGCCTCTATCAAGGGCGGTGACGATATCCTGGAGCCAGGGCACCAGCAGCATGCAGATGGTAATCTTTTCTTT